>NZ_CAUQCP010000037.1:0-21365 GCF_963516575.1 uncultured Streptococcus sp. | reverse complement strand
CTTTGAATTTCTCCTGATAAGCCCATTGCCATGAGTAGTCAAAGTAGGCTGTAAATCCAAGTTCCTTACAACGTTTTTCGTAGATAGCACGCCACTCAGGGTCTTCTGTGTCTTCTGCTTCGTAGTTGGCCGTATCGATATAGTGAACACCTGTTGCCAAACAAGCGTCCATAATGGTTAAATCTTGATATGGTAAAGCTACATTCAAAACAGCTTCTGGTTTGTAGCTTTCAATCAGGGCAATCACTTCTTCAACCTTATCAGCATCAAGAGCTGCTGTCTCAATCTTTGTACTTGTTTTGCCTTCTAGCTTCGCTTTCAAGTCATCGCATTTTGACTTAGTACGGCTAGCAATCATAATCTCTGTAAAGGTTTCACTATCTTGACAAATCTTTGAAATAGCAACTTGGGCAACGCCCCCACATCCAATAACTAGTAAACGACTCATTTTTTTCCTTCCTCTTCTTCTAAAATGTCCTCAACATATTTGGGCAACATAAAGGCTCCCACGTGTAAGTTTGCAGTGTAGTATTCTGTGAAAAGCTGGCGTTTTTTCCAGCCTTCCTTGTCAAAATCTTTGACAGGGTGGTATTTTTTCGATGCAAATCCAAACAACCAATAGCCAGCAGGACTGGTTGGAATGTGGGCCTGATAAACCCGACTGATTGGAAAGGCTTGATTGACCTTGCGGTGCATGCTTCGACAAGCTGACTCATCCTCATCAAAGAAGGGACTTCCATGCTGGTAGATCATGATACCATCTTCCTTTAGAGCTCGATAACTATTGCCGTAAAATTCCTTGGTAAAGAGTCCCTCCGTATGGCCAAATGGATCTGTCGCATCGTTGATGATAATATCGTAGTCATCTTCACAGTTTCGCAAAAAGCGTAGCCCATTTTGATAGTAAATGGTAACACGAGGATCATCTAGCCCCGCAGCAAAGTCCGGGAAATACTCACGACAGACCTCGACCAGCATCTCATCTGGTTCCACAATATCAATTTGCTCCAGTTCAGGATAAAGTGTTAATACTTGGGCAACACCTCCGTCACCACCCCCAATAACCAAGACTTTCTTAGGATTTGGGTGGACAGCCATGGGAACGTGGACGGTCATTTCATTGTAGACAAAATCATCCGCATCTGAGAACAAAACATGCCCATTTAAAATCAAAATCTTTCCAAAAGCTGGCGTATCCAAGACTTCGATATCCTGCCATTCACTTTTACCAGCGTAGAGTTGCTTGGCTGTTCTCAGGGATAATTTCACATCTGGAGTATGAACTTCAGAAAACCATAAATCCATCTAGTTCTCCTTTCTCTTAATGACGTTGATGTGATTGACCTCTGGATCTTCCGTCCCTTGGAGGGAGCAACCACGTTCCTTGGCAAATTGGATATAATCGACAATTTCTCGTGTAATGCGTTCACCAGGAGCCAAGATAGGAATCCCTGGAGGGTAACACATAACAAATTCTCCACAGACTTGTCCAACAGATTCGTCTAAAGACAAACTTCTTCTCTCTGAATAGAAGGCTTCCTGAGGAGAAAGGACCAACTCGGGCTGGATATATTCTCCAGCTATCAAGTCCTTCCCATCTCGTGAATAGAGTCTCTTGATATCTGCTAAAGCACCAACCAAGCGCTCGATGTCTTGGATGCGGTCACCAATCGAAATATAGGCTAAGATATTACCAATATCACCAAACTCAATCTGAATGTCGTATTCGTCTCGTAAGAGATCATAAACCTCGATACCTGTTAAGCCAATACCCTGAGTGTAAACTGACAACTTGGTTACATCAAAATCACATACCGACACACCATCTATTAACTCTTTTGAGTAGGCATAGTAGCCACCGATAGCATTGATTTCACGACGAGCGTACTCGGATAGCTCAATAACCTTCTCAAAAGACTCTTTACCGCGAAGAGCCAAGTTGCGACGCGAAATATCCAAACTAGCCATCAACAAATAAGAGGCAGATGTTGACTGGGTAAGATTGATAATCTGACGAACGTATTCAGGATTCATCTGCTCCCCGATTAAAAGAAGCGAACTTTGGGTCAAACTCCCACCAGACTTATGCATGGAGACTGCTGCCATATCAGCCCCTGCATCCATAGCAGAAATTGGAAGTTTATCAGTAAAATGTAAGTGCGCTCCGTGGGCTTCATCTACTAAAACCATCATGCCAGCTTCATGAGCCATTTTTGTCAACCCTTTTAGGTCTGAACAGATGCCGTAGTAAGTGGGATTGTTAATCAAAATGGCCTTGGCATCTGGATGGTCCTTTATAGCCTGTGCTACTCGGTCATTTTCAAGACCTAAAGCGATACCAATCTTAGGATCCACACTCATCTCGATATAGATGGGAATGGCACCACATAGAACCAGCGCATTGATAGCAGATTTATGGACATTTCGTGGCAGAATAATCTTATCTCCTGCCTTGCAGGTTGACAGAATCATAGTCTGCACCGATGAAGTTGTTCCACCAATCATGAGAAAAGCATGGCTAGCTCCAAAAGCATTCGCAGCCAATTCCTCCGCATCCCGAATAATCGAAATGGGGTGACCAAGATTATCCAAGGGTTTCATCGAATTGACATCAATGCCTACACATTTTTCTCCCAACAGTTCGACAAGTTCTGGATTTCCCCGTCCACGCTTGTGACCTGGAACATCAAAGGGAACAATCCTTTTCTTGCGTAACTTCACCAAAGCCTCATAAATTGGGGCTTGGTTTTGATCTAACTCTTTCAAGACATACTCCTTTACCGTATTTATAGCGCCTCAAGAAGACGAAGGCGACCAAAGGTTGACTCATGAAAAAAGAGCAGGTTTTCACCTGCTCTGCAATCTTCTGACGTTTTTATGTTTGTTTCTGTTGAGTATGTCTGTTCCCGATGTTTCCTAACTCTCTAGTAGCAAATATTACGTACTTTATTGATCGTTTCACAAGATGACGTGTGCTTTCACCACACTAAAAATTTATGAATTAGGACAAGTGTCCTAACATCAACTTATAAAAGTAGGCTTTTAACCCTATCAATAATGTGGTTTTTCAACCACGCTTCGGCATTCAACCCTGCCTGTCCGTAGGCATTTTTTACTCGGGTTTATATTTGCTAGAAAACATCATCTCATTTTCTAAGCTTTATTACTATAACATGTTTTTAAGAACTTGTAAAGCATTTTTTGATAAAAAACAAAAATATGTTCGTAAACTCTTTGGTTTATGTAAAAAATATCAATAAATCTTTTCTTGTAAACGATTATAACGTGAACAAAATGATTATCATATTTAATTTTAAATTTTTTATGCCATTCTATACTCTTTACCTTCAGTGTTTGATCTATTAGAGAATATGTCGACATTTTTATATCATTAAAATCGTGCAACTTTTTTCAGATACTTTTAAAAAATTGATTTCATTATCTGTTTCCTTTATACTGGATAAAAAGGAGAATAGTATGTCAGAAACAAATCACGAAATCGATTCAAATTTTGCAGGTCGTTTAAATATCCTGCGTGCGGGCGTTCTTGGTGCCAATGATGGAATTATTTCCATTGCTGGTGTAGTTATTGGGGTTGCCAGTGCTACAAGCAATATCTGGATTATCTTTTTATCAGGTTTTGCGGCTATCTTAGCTGGTGCCTTTTCAATGGCGGGTGGAGAATATGTGTCTGTTTCAACTCAAAAAGATACCGAGGAAGCAGCCGTTGCGCGTGAGCAAGTCTTGCTAGACCAAGATATGGAACTAGCCAAAAAGTCCCTCTATGCTGCCTATATTCAAAATGGCGAGTGTGAAACATCAGCCCAACTTCTCACCAACAAAGCCTTTTTAAATAATCCGCTCAAGGCTTTGGTAGAGGAAAAATATGGGATTGAGTATGAAGAGTTTACCAATCCTTGGCATGCTGCCATCTCTAGCTTTATTTCTTTTTTCCTTGGTAGCTTACCACCAATGCTGTCAGTGACTATTTTCCCAAGTGGTTACCGCATCCCTGCTACTGTCCTGATTGTAGGACTCTCACTCTTGGTGACTGGCTACACAAGTGCTAGACTTGGAAAAGCACCTACCAAAACAGCTATGATTCGGAACCTTGCTATTGGTCTCTTAACTATGGGAGTTACCTTCTTGCTAGGACAACTTTTCAGCATTTAGTATACAAGAAATACCTCGATTTTGAAGTCGAGGTATCTTTTTTTACATTTGCACAATCTTGCGATAACTTCTTGAAGTAATCATGAAAATCAGCACATAAGCGATAAGGAAGATAGCGCAGATAGACAAGGTCACAATCAACATCATATTCGTATCTATTACACCAATCACTTTTAAAATCAGACTAAGCATATGGTAGGCAAAGGCTAGATGTATGAAGGCAAAAAGCAAAGGAAGGAAGAAAACAGTTAAAACCTGTTTGTTAATGGTTTGCTTGATTTGCTTTTGATCTAAACCAACTTTCTGCAAGATAATAAAGCGTTCACGGTCTTCATATCCTTCAGAAATTTGTTTGTAGTAGATGACCAGAACGGTTCCGACCATAAAGATAATGGATAGGAAAATACCGATAAAGAAGACACCACCAAAGAGGGCACTCATCTGAGTACTAGCATCTGATAGATTACTACCGTAAACATAGCTACCTTCCGTGTTTAATTGAGCATTAAACTGATCGAGGTATTTATCATACTCGTCAGCGACCTTGAGTTGTTCTTCTTCGCTGGCATTTACATTCATGCCACCGTAAAACTGATTATAGATAGCCGAAGCTGGGAATTGGTCCAAAAAGGCTTGTAAATCAGGTACAACAAGATAATTGTAATCAGCAGTCAAAATATTAAACTGATTTGGAACGTGGTTGACAATAAAATCTTTATTAAATTCTTCTTTGACAGAAAATTGATGATCATTTAGAGTTAGAGCTTTCTGTTCTTTAACTCCCTCATTCTTTGCAAAGAGTCCGACCTCATTTCCTGATAGAGACAGTTTTTGACCAGTCATATTCTCATAATCTTTTTGGTCAAATACCATGAAAACTGTTGTGGGTTGGACACGATTTTGTCCTTTTTCAAAAAGTGTTAACTTATTTCCTTCTTGATTCGCAACAGCAAAGTAAGTGTAACGAAGCACTTCTTTCTCTTTAATCTTATAACCTTTGTCACTTGCAAACTGGCTCAAGAGTTTGTCCAAATCTTCTTTTTCAACATTTTGCCCTGAAACCCCAAAATCATGAGGATTTAGAACTTTTTTAAAGCTTTCTGAGGCATTGAAAATACTTGTCGCTGCTGACATGGTTACCAAAACCATTGTTGACAAAATAGCGATGGTTGCTAGTCCAACCGCATTTTTCTTCATACGGAAAATCAAGTTGGAAACAGAGATGAGGTTATTAGGCTGGTAATAATATTTCTTATTTTTCTTTAAGATTTGAAGGAAAACGGTAATTCCTGCATTAAACAAGAGATAGGTCCCAAAGATAACCAGCAAAACAGCTATGAAGAAGGTTGCTAAGGCTGTAAGAGGATCTTTTACAGTAAGGGCAAGATAATAGCCAATCCCTAAACTAATGGAACCAAGAATCGTTTGGAAAGGTAGGAAACGGCCTTTTTTCTCTCCGCTTGCTTTCTCACGTGAGAGCTGAAGGGCATTCATACGGGCGATTCGAAGGGCATTCAGGAACATGAGGCCTAGAAAAATCAAACCAAAGACAAGAAGTACTGTAATGACAACTTTTATCTGGAAGGTAGCGACTAGTTCTACCTTCAATTTCATCAGTTTGAGTAGGAAAGCGAAAATCAACTTGTCAAACAAGGCTCCAATACCGATCCCTGCTCCAACAGTTAAAATTCCAAATACCACTAACTCCTTAAAGGTCATACTGATTAGATGACGTTTCTCCAAGCCCAACATGCCATAAATCCCTAGTTCCTTGGAACGGTTTTTCATGACAAAACTATTTGCATAGAGGACGATAATGGCAGATGCAAGTGTCACTACGATGAGACCTAGTTGTAGGGTAAATTGAATAGAAGATCCACCCCGCATCTCTGCCATTTTAGGATTAAAAGTTAATGAATAAAATAGATAGCTGATAGTAACTGCCAAGAGAACAGCCAGCGCAAAAGGATAGTAGAGTTTGCGGTTTTTAATCAAGTTCGATACCGCTAACTTATTGGTTAATCGAAACATACTAATTCACCTCGCTTGCCATGACAGTCAAGGTATCAGAAATTTCTTGGAACATCTGACGTTCTGTCTTCTCTCCACGATAGATTTGGTTGTAAAGAATGCCGTCTTTGATAAAGAGCACACGCTTGGCTCTGCTGGCTGCTGCCGTTGAGTGAGTTACCATGAGAATAGTTTGGCCGCGCTCATTGATTTCATCAAAGACATCAAGTAAGGCTGCAGATGACTTGGAATCAAGGGCTCCTGTTGGCTCATCCGCAAGGAGAATTTCAGGTTCTGTGATGATGGCGCGGGCTACTGCTACACGCTGTTTCTGACCACCAGAAATCTCGTAAGGGTACTTCTCTTGTAATTGGTTGATGCCTAGATTCTCAGCTGTCACCACCAATTTTTTCATCATTTCCGTAATGGGTCTTCTTGACAAGACAAGAGGAAGCAAGATATTGTCTTTAACAGACAGAGTATCTAGCAAGTTAAAGTCTTGGAAGACAAATCCTAGCTTTTCACGACGGAAGCTAGAAGCCTGTGAATTTTTAATGGTTGCGGTGTCAGTTCCATTCAAGTAAACCTGCCCACGAGTTGGTTTATCCAGCATAGCTAGGATATTGAGAAGAGTGGATTTACCAGAACCAGACTCACCCATAATGGCAACATAGTCACCTTTTTCCACGGTAAAGTGAATATCCTTGAGGGCTTCTACTTGGTTGCCCTGAAAACGAGTTTTATAAATTTTTTGAACGTGTTTTACATCTAAAAGTGTCATGAGAATCTCCTTTCTTAATATCCCATCAAATGAAATGTTGCTTGCATCATAGCGCATCCCAGTTGAATACGCTCGATATCTTTGTGACTTGGTTTTCTTGTTTTCTTCTGTAAGATTTGTTTCATGATGTTACTCCTTTGTTCTTTATGAGTCTAGTTTACATCAAAAAAAGACCTCTTGCCATAACCTAACCTTACAAAAGAGACTTTAATCTTACATTTTTGTAAGATTGGGGGAAATGTAGATATTTTATTAAAAATATTTTACCACAAAAAGAAAGTAAGAAGAAAACCCTTGCAAATACAAGGGTTCAAAAATTTTAAAATAGATTAGTCTAATTCATAGATTAACAGTAAAATAACTGTTTCTACCTCACCAAAACCAGCCTTCATTATCGTCAATGGCTTGGGCTTCTTTGCGTTTCTATTTTAGCATTTAATAGTTATTGACTGATCTAACTTAAAAAAAATAATTTCGGATAGAAATAAATTATCTTATATAATTATAAATATACTCGTACTTATAAAAGACATCCAATCCAAGTATTATAAATATCCTACACAATTTACACCTATAACTCCTCTTCTTAGGAATATCGTATGAAGTTTCTCATACTCAAATTGTTCATCTTCAAATCGCTTGTATTCAAACTTCTCATATTCAAACGGTTCGTATTCAAACTTTTCATATTCAAAAACTTCAATTCCTATTTCTTTTAATACTTCTTCTGGCAACTCGTAATTTTGATCCACTAAACCAAATAGAGTAAATCCTGAATCGACACAAAATGATAGTACTGGATTATATATTGAAGAGTAAATTACAGAACCAGCTATCGATCCTACAAAACTACCAATCATGTATCCTAGTACAGGAATTTCAATCAGAGATTGGCTCACAGAGCCCATTGATAAAGCACAAGTTGTCACAAACATTTCTTTTATTAATTCATTAACCATCTCAGCTCTACTCATGTTGCCAGTAGTGACTTGATACGAATTTTTCATTGAATTCATCACTAATACAGTCACTGCACCAACTACTGATGGATCAATAGATTTCATTGCACTACCACATAGCCCTGCCTTACAACTTGCTGTAATCGCTGCTGAAACTGTACCTCTTACAAATCCTTCGCCTGCACCTGTAATAGTCGCAAATCCTATCTTTTTGAATTGACATTCTTCAATTTCTCCATTTTTAATTAGATAAGCTATGGCATTCAATACTTCAGGAGCAACTCTTAATGCCATTGATATGGTTGCTGCAGTTAAGCCAGCTTTATACGCATGTCTTAAGATATTGGTATACTTAATCAATTCTTCAGTTGTTAAGTGTAAATCCTTAGAATTTACTCCACCCTCTTTAGACAATTTTGCAAGTTCACGTGCTTCCTGTTCCGACAAAGCAATCGATTCATTCCCCTTATTATCTTTAACTTTATCACTCAGTAATTTTAGAGTTTCTTCATAGCGATGAACTTGCTCCGGTCGCTTTACAGCTTCTTCTCTTATTTTTCGCTCTAAAAACATAGTAGCTTCTTTTAGCTGATCTGATGGAATTACTCTATACTGTCCTTTATAAACTGGATCACTCAAAATTGTGTCTGCTGAGTATCCACTCTTCTCTAAATATAAATCTAAACTATCTTTTCCACCTTGAGACTTATATTCGCTAAAACGTTGAAAAATACTCTTAGCTTGTTGTTCTGCACTGGATGCTCCATTTTTATAATATTTTAAACCAAATTCAGCATCGAAGTTTATTCCTGTAATATCAGCAGAGCCAAAGTCATGGCTACGATCAACTTGTACCCTGTTTTTTGAAGAATTAATAGCTGCATTAATATTAAAAGTCCCAGCATGCCAAAACTCAGCAACATCTCCCTTTAGTGTATCTATACGTGCACCATTATATTCAAATTCATTTAGATTATTCACCAACTTCTTTATCTCTGATTCTACAGAGTCTAAATAATGTACACCAGCAGTATGTCCTGCAAAATTACCTGCGTGCTTTTGAAAGAATTCGTATCCTTCTCTAAAGCCTTCCATTCATTATCCCTCCAAGAACTCAGATAATCCATCTATATATAGTATAGCTGTCAGACCTCTGTATTGTTGATCCATGATTTTCTCTTTATCAGTTCCTGTAAGAAATTGAGTAACACCTAGCACTGCACCAGTAGCTAATGTAATCCCAGGGGCCAAAAAACCTAGTAGTGCACCTCCTGCTATCAAAGCTGCTTTATTTCCACCAACGACATCATTAACTGCATCTAAAGCTTGCTCTGGAAGTGATTTTGAAAATTCTATCTTTTCAAAGTCAGACTTATATCCACGACAAAAATCAACAAATTCATCATAAGTTTCTGGTTGACTAATAACTTCTGATACTAGCATCATCCCACGTTTTCCTAACCAACCATATTTCATTCCATATTTTTCAAATTTTATGTCCATGCTTGATATTTCATTCTTACTTGATTGATTCTCGCCAATAAAGAGTACATGTTGTTCAGAGGTTAAAGTTGCCATATTAGCTAGATAGTCCTTTTCGAGCCACACAGCTACTTCAATCGCACCATCTTTTGTGCCAACAATTAAATTATCTTCATCATCATTTGTACTTACAAGTTGACGTAAATAATTACCGTATCCATGAGTTTTATCATCGCAAACAATAATCAATTTTGTAACATTTTGTCCAAACATAAAGTTTCTCCTTTTTTTCTAAAATTTATAATTTTTTCTTCTTGATAAGTTTCATAATAGAATGTATAACATGTTCTACAATATCCATTAAAATAGTTTCATGCGCTTATTATACCATTTAGGCATAGATTCTGACAAGATGAAAAAAAGCCTTGTCTTTTATAAAACAAAGCTTATTTCCTTATTTACCTCACCAAAACCAGCCTTCATTATCGTCAATGGCTTGGGCTTCTTTGCGTTTTCGTGGGCCTGTTCCATACATTTCTGCTTCGATTTCTTCCTTGGTTGGCATGACAGAAGCTAGGATGATATAGATAATCACGCCAAGTCCAAAGTTTGCGACTGTGAAAATGGCAAACAGAAAACGAACAAGGGTAACATCAAAGTTCCACTTGTCTGACAGACCTGCCAGAACTCCTGAAATCATGCGATTTCGTCTCATTTTATAAAATTTACTATTCATGATATTTCCTCTTTCTGCTAGGTTAGATATAGTATATCACGGGTAGGCTCGGCTTTCATCAGTCCTCAGGCTGATTTATCAGAAGCAATTTACCTAGACAAATTCCACAGCGATAGCGTTTGATATCAATCCTTCGCTTGCGCTGATAAGTTTGCTGGCAGGATTGACAACGATAAAGCTTGATTGGCTTGGAGTTACTATTGGGCAAGGACGGTACAAAGCGTAATCCATCAACTGCTTTCAACAGTTCCTTAAAATCCCGATCCTTGTGTTGATAGCCCTTCCCTTGAAAATAGAGGTGATAATGACAGAGTTCATGGCGGACAATTTTCCTAAAAACATCCAAACCCAGTTCCTGATAAACCTTGGGATTAAAATCCAAATGCCCATCTTTGGGGAAAAATCGTCCACCTGTCGAACGTAGACGCCTATTCCACTGGGCATGATGGATAAAAGGTCTGCTGAAGTCTTCTAGTGAAACCTGCTTAACGTAATCAGTCAGTTTCATTTGGAGCGATTAGCGACAGATTGACTTTTTCACGTTCAGTATCAATTTTCTTAACCCAAACCGTTACCAAATCACCAACGGATACTACTTGGCTGGGATGCTTGATAAACTTGCGACTCATATGGGAAATATGAATCAGACCGTCTTCGTGAATTCCAATGTCAACGAAGGCACCGAAGTCAACGACGTTACGCACTACACCTTCTAGCTTCTGACCTACCACTAGGTCTTTGATATCTAGGACATCTTGGCGAAGCACAGGTGCGTCAAAGGAATCACGGAAATCTCGACCTGGTTTGAGAAGATCTGCAATGATATCTTTAAGAGTTTCTGGACCAAGCTCTAGCTCTTGCGCCATTTCCTTGACAGAAAGGGACTTAAGCTTATTTTGTGCTTCTTCATTTAAGTCCTTGATATCCAAGCGTTTGAAGAGCTCTTTAACTGCAGCATAGTTTTCTGGGTGAACTCCTGTATTATCAAGGATATTGCTACTTTCAGGGATACGAAGGAAACCAGCTGCCTGTTCAAAGGCCTTGGCCCCCAGACGAGGAACTTTCTTGATTTGGGCGCGTGAAGTGATTTTTCCTTCTTCCTCACGGTACTTGACGATATTTTCAGAGATAGTTTTGTTGAGTCCAGCTACGTGTGAAAGTAGAGCTGGGCTGGCCGTATTGACATTGACACCGACTTGGTTCACCACGGTATCCACGACAAAGTCCAGACTCTCAGACAATTTCTTCTGGCTGACATCGTGCTGGTACTGACCGACACCAATTGACTTAGGATCGATTTTGACCAATTCCGCAAGGGGATCTTGCAAACGACGGGCTATAGAGATAGCCGAACGCTTTTCAACGGTCAAGTCTGGAAACTCCTGACGAGCAAGTTCGCTGGCAGAATAGACAGAAGCACCACTTTCATTTACGATGACATAACTAACCTCAGGAAAATCTTTCAGAACTTCCGCCACAAAGGCTTCGCTTTCACGACTGGCAGTACCATTTCCGATAGCAATAATTTCCACACCATATTGATCAATCAAGTCTGCCAGATCTTTCTTGGCTTCTTCGATTTGACGAGTAGATGCTGGTTTGACAGGATAAATGACCTGAGTTGTCAGCATTTTTCCTGTTGCATCCACGACAGCTAGCTTGGCACCTGTACGAAAGGCTGGGTCAAATCCAAGAACCACGCGCCCTTTTAAAGGAGCAACCAAGAGGAGATTGCGCAGGTTGTCAGAAAAGAGTTGGATAGCTCCTTCTTCTGCTTTTTCAGTCAATTCTGTACGAATACGGCGCTCGATAGCAGGCAAGACCTTTTTCTTAACCGATTGCTGAACAACTTCATCAATATAGGCGTTTTTCACCTTAAAACGAGCTGCAAAGAAGGCAAGAATACGGTCCGTTGCATGTTCAAAACCGACCTTCAAGACACCTAGCTTCTCCCCACGATTGAGGGCTAAGGTACGATAACCCTGCATATTTTCAACTGTCTCAGAAAAATCATAATAAATCTGAAAAACCTGTTTTTCATCAAGACTTTCATCCTTGACTTGGGAAGTGAGTTTAGAGTGTCTCAGCACCTCCTGATAAGTCATGGAACGCAAGGCCACATCTTCCGATAAGGCTTCGACCAAGATATCAACTGCACCAGCCAAGGCTTCCTTACCAGTCGCAAATCCTTCACAGACGAACTTTTCAGCTTCCTTCTCTAAGTCAGCTACATTCTGCAAAATCAAGCGAGCAAGAGGGAAGAGTCCAGCTTCACGGGCAATGGTTGCCTTGGTTCGACGCTTTTCCTTGTAAGGAAGGTAGAGTTCTTCTACGTCTGCTAATTTTTCGGCGGCTAAGATAGCTTTTTCCAATTCCTTGGTCAACTTGCCTTGTTCTTGAATCTTAGCCAAGACAGCTTCCTTGCGGTCGTTGAGATTGGTCAGGCTTTTATCCAAGTCGATAATGGCCTTAATTGCCACCTCATCCAAACTACCAGTCATGTCCTTGCGATAACGAGCGATAAAGGGAATAGTCGCCCCTTCTGCTGTCAAACTTAGAACAGTATCAATTTGCTTTAACGTCACTCCCAAATCCTGGGAGATTTTTTCATATTTTTTATCCATGAATCTATTATACCATAAGCCAATCTTATTCAAATTATCTCTTACAATTTTAAAACATAAGTTGGGAAATAAATTTACTTCATTTCAATATTCTATTCATTGAGAAGGTTGCAATTTAATTCTAATAGTTTACAAAAGGATCAGTGATTAATTTCACTGTTTTTATTTTTTACAAAACGCTTTATAAAACTATTTGTTGAAGTTAACGAATCAATTTTCAGTGCAAATAAAAAACCGCAAGCCTAAGCCTGCGGTGGGGATAATCTTTTTTGAAATTTTTAAACAAAAAAGGAGCATTTAAGCTCCCTCCTTTGAAATAACGGACACTTGGCTGGTCGGTGTCCCCAGCATCTCAGATACCTTTTTCAAGGTGCGGCAGGAACCTTTCTGCCCTCAAATGTCTTTCGTTAATGCTATTCTAGCACTAACTGCTTTTTTTGTCAAGCTTTCTCAATCTACCAGATTTAATACGATTTTGTAACTTGAAATCTTGCAAGCGATACATGGTCGGAACATAAAAGAAATCTCCACTTTTATGTAACTTGATGGCAACAAGAACATTATCATCAAATCTTTTAACATATTCAAAACTAGCGTCTTTCTCTCGTGGATTGATGCCGACGAAATCTGGGTTCCTTAGTATGAGTTCCAGGTCTTCAATATGATGAATCACATCATTGTGATGGCGTTTTATCATATGGCTTCTCAAACCGTCTTTGTTGACCTTTATGTCGCTCGCTTCAAGAACAATATCAAAAAATTTTTTTACTTCATCGGTAACCTGACCGATTTTTTTCGTGTTCCATCATTTCCTCCGTTATTATTCCACAACTATTATATCACAATCATGGTGTATATTAGGATATATCAAGCTCTATTATTCGTTAGATACTCAATTTTAACTTTTCCCTTTTCCTCAAAATAATAGTATAATAGAGGTAGAATTTAGAATCGAGGTACACCTATGGCTGTAAAATTTACAAAAACGGACGACTTGGACAAGATGTTTGAAGAGTTTGCGAAACTCCCTGATTTGAAACAAGTCACTTTCCCTGATGACAAAGAGAAAAAAGCCAAAGCAGAAAAGAAAAACTAGATGACTGCTTTCCAACAACTCCCGTCTAGTGTGCTTCAGACTGGGGCTATTTTTCTCTCTATAATCATTGAAGCCCTACCCTTCGTTCTGATAGGAAGTATTGTTTCAGGACTGATTGAGGTTTATATCACACCTGACAAGGTTTATCATTTTCTCCCTCGAAATCGTTGGGGGAGAATCTTTTTTGGTACCTTCGTAGGGATGCTTTTCCCTTCTTGTGAATGTGGAATCGTCCCCATTATCAATCGTTTTCTGGAAAAAAAGGTTCCCAGTTACACAGCCGTTCCCTTTCTTGTGACAGCACCTGTTATCAATCCCATTGTTCTCTTTGCGACCTATTCTGCCTTTGGCAACTCCTTCCATGTCGCTCTGTTACGGGCTCTAGGGTCCATCGTTGTGGCTGTGATACTTGGGATTTTTTTAGGATTCTTCTGGCAAGAACCGATTCAGAAAGAAAATCGTTTGGCCTGTCATGAGCACGATTTTTCTCATTTGAGTCCTGTAAAAAAAGTTTTTCAGGTCTTTGTGCAAGCAATTGATGAATTTTTTGATACGGGGCGTTATTTGGTATTTGGCTGTCTCTTTGCTTCTGTTATACAGGTCTACGTTCCGACATGGATTCTGACCTCTATCAGTGCAACCCCTCTTTTTGCCATCCTGCTCTTGATGCTTTTGGCCTTTCTTCTTTCGCTCTGTAGTGAGGCGGATGCCTTTATCGGAGCTTCTCTTCTCTCGAGTTTCGGCTTAGCACCAGTTCTGGCCTTTCTCGTCATTGGCCCAATACTGGATATTAAAAATATTCTCATGATGAAAAATTACTTGAAAGTACGATTTATCAGTCACTTTATTACAATTGTGACTCTTGTCGTCTTAGTGTATTCTCTCTTGATTGGAGTCATCCTATGATTCGATTTTTAGTTTTAGCTGGCTATTTTGAACTGACCATTTATCTCCATTTGTCGGGCAAATTAAACCAGTACATCAACATGCACTATTCCTATCTGGCCTATATTTCCATGGTGCTTTCCTTTGCTTTGGCAATCGTTCAATTGTATATCTGGATGAAGCAAGTCAAAACCCACAGTCATCTGAACAGCCGATTAGCCAAGGTAACGAGTATTGCTCTTCTGGCTATTCCTATTGTCGTCGGTTTAACTTTTCCAACTGTTAGCTTGGATTCTCAGACCGTTTCTGCCAAAGGCTATCATTTCCCTTTATCAGAAGGCACGGATCAAGCCATTCAGACCAGTGAAGGGACGACAAGCCAATATTTGAAACCAGATACCAGTTCTTATTTTTCAAAATCAGCCTATGAAAAGGAAATGCGAACTGCGGCGGATAAATACTTGTCCCAAGA
Source organism: uncultured Streptococcus sp. (assembly GCF_963516575.1). Classification (GTDB taxonomy): domain Bacteria; phylum Bacillota; class Bacilli; order Lactobacillales; family Streptococcaceae; genus Streptococcus. The sequence goes on along the minus strand of NZ_CAUQCP010000037.1, from coordinate 6,147 downwards.
TAGTATTCAGATCACGAATGAAAACTATATGGAAGTCATGGAAGCCATCTACGACTATCCAGATGAGTTTGAGGGTAAGACAGTCCAGTTCACAGGCTTTGTCTATAACGACCCCAGTCATGCCAATAGCCAATTTCTGTTCCGCTTCGGCATTATTCACTGTATCGCAGATTCTGGTGTCTATGGTTTGCTGACCAAGGGAAATACTCGTCAGTATGAAAATAACACCTGGATTACAGCCAAAGGAAAACTGGTCAATCACTACCATAAAGAACTCAAACAAAACCTCCCAACCTTGGAAATCGACAGCTTTACCAAAGTCGATAAACCAGAAAATCCATACGTATATCGCGTGTTTTAAAAGAAAAAACGAACAAGTTCTCTTCTGAATGACAGAAAAAGAGTCTGTTCGTTTTTTGTTATATGAGACTTAGTGACTTGTAGATTTAAATCTTATACCATTTCAAGTAATACAAGTAGCTCATTGAGAATAAGCGAGCCACTCATTAATCATACTAGCGATTTCTTTAGGTGCTTCAGTATAAAGCTCATGGCTAACGTTTTCTAGGAAAATAGTATAAAAATAGTCTGGCAATTCTTTTAGGGCTTCCTCTCTCCATGTAGATTCATTAGAATAGCAAGGACTGATAAACAAGGTATCTCCCACTTCTCTCTTAAAAGCTTGTATTTTCCTCCGTAGGCTGAGTATCGCTTCTATATTTTCATATTTTATAGCTAACTCATATCTATTATACTCCGCATTCCAGTGATAGGACTGTCTTACGGCTTTCTCCATATTTCCTGACCAATGCTTTGCTTCGGATTTTTCTTTGGAAATAAGAACATCTAAGTCCGAAACAATTTGAGATTTGATATAGTTTTTAGTTTCCTCTAACTCTGTATCTAAAGGTAAAATCTTATCTAAATCTAGATAGCCACCATCCAAAAGAATCAGTTTTTTCACTTCTTGAAATTCCGATGCGAGATAACGAGCCAAATCTCCTCCAAGAGAATGACCTATCAGACAAATAGATTCTTCCTCTTCTATCGATTTTTTAAACCATGATTTCAATTCTGTTTCATCTCGAAGATGCTTTTCATATGGATTTAGAAAATAGACCTGCGAATCTATCTCTTGAAGAAAATCCTTGCTATGATAGACATTGCTTCCCAAACCGCCAATAAAATATTTTTTCATTCTCTACTTAATACTATGCTTATTCATCTTTTGTTCAAAGATAGTCGTGATAATCTGACGCAATTCTTCGCGTTCTTTTTCTGGAATTTCACCACTTGTTTGAGCTGCAGCGTAGAGTTCAGCGTGTTCAATTGAAATGCGTTTAATGGTGCGTGTCGTAGCATGTTTTCTGACGAAAAATGGGATTCGCTTAATCAAGTCTTGTGGTACGAGTGCAAGAATTTTCTCAGCAGTTTCCTTGTCACTAATCTTAGACGTTGTGAGCCCCTTCTTAATCATTTCCTGTTCTTTTTCTGTAAAATCTTTTAATTCCATTCGATTAGTCCTCCTATTTACTCTAAGTTAAATTATATACCAATTGTAGCAAGACGACAAATAGTCTGTTTGTAAAATCTTCTCTATTCTACAACTTTCCTTTCGCTCATAATTGCTCTTTAATGAAAAATCGCAAATCCTTTCGGAGAGATGACAAGCTGATTCTCCAATTCTTTACAATTGCTTGCTAGTGTTACTGCTTCCGCTTCTTTCTCGACAATATAATCTTTTATTGATTGGTTGAATATTGCTTTGAGAACCTGTTCTTCGTATGTCCATTCCAAAGCTACTAGATCTGGTTTGATTTCTTTTAGGCTATACTTCCCATGCTGAATGGTTGATGATGCGTGTTTGCGAATCTTGATTAGCTTCTTCATGAAATTCAGCATATCATGGTCACTTGATACGCGTTCCCAAGGCATACAGCGACGACAATCTGGGTCTGGACCGCCAGTCAAAGCTAGCTCGGTTCCGTAATAAATACACGGTGTTCCTTTTTGTAAAAAGAGAAAGGCTAGGGCTGATTTGACAAGTTGAACGTCTTCATTTGCCGTCCACAAGATTCGCTCTGTATCATGCGAATCTAGGAGATTAAACATAACTTCTGAAATCTGCTGCTTGTAATACATAGATTGGCCATTGATTTCATTGATAAACTGGTTTGTCTTCTTAATTCCTTGTAAGAAATAGTCCTTGATACTATCAGATAAAGGATAATTCATGACGGCATGGAACTCATCGCCATTTAGCCAAGGCTGAGACGTATGCCAGACTTCTCCAAGGATATAAAGATCAGGCCTTTTAGCTAGAACTGCCTTGCGAAAATCCTTCCAAAACTGATGGTCAATCTCATTAGCCACATCCAAACGCCAAGCATCGATATCAAACTCTTCAATCCAATAAGTCGCAACCTTTAAAAGATAATTCTTGACCTCTGGATTGGCTGTATTTAGCTTAGGCATATAGTCCTCGAAACCAAAAGCATGATAAGGCAACTCTCTCTTGTTGGCTAGTTTTTCAGTCATCACTGGAAATTGTTGAATATGGAACCAATCCTTATAAGCAGACTGTTCACCATTTTTGACAATATCTTGCCATTGAGGCGATTGCGAACCAATATGATTAAATACAGCATCCAGCATGATTTTCATACCTCGCTGATGCGCTTGCTCGACCAGCTCCCGAAAGGTCTCCTTGTCTCCAAAATGATGGTCAATTTCAAAATAATCCGTCGTATTGTACTTGTGATTGCTCGTCGATTCAAAGATGGGACAGAGATAAAGACCAGTAATACCCAAGTCTTGCAAGTAATCCAGATGGTCAATAATCCCCTGTAAATCACCACCAAAGAAATCATCACTCTTAGGTGTGATAGAGGAATCCCAGTCTAAAGTCCTTTCTGGGTTTAATAGAGCATTTCCATTGGCAAATCTCTCAGGAAATATCTGATACCATACCGTATTTGAAACCCAGTCAGGAACCTGGCAGGCATCAATCTCATGAAGATAGGGCAACTTAAATCCGTTTCCAATGGCATGAAGATTTTCTAGAGAATTTTCCACACACCCTTTATCGCCATACAAAATGCTTTGGCCTTCTGTATCCTTGAGTTCAAAGAGATACTGGACACGTGCAAAGTCAACGGACACTTCAACCTGCCAATAATCAAAGATGGCATCAGAAGTTATCTTGGCCATTTTCTTTGTATCTTGATAAAACTCCTCCATAAAAATAAAAGGATCACCATAATGCAAGTTGATGATTTCAATGTCCCCTTTCTTAGTTCGAATCCGAATATGAAGTTTCTTATCCTTATAAAGATAGGCATACTCCGACTCAGGCCTATGGTAAATAGCACTTAATTCCATCAATTTGTCTCCTAAATTTTTAATTCAAATTTCACGCAAACGTTTTCATAATTATGATTCTAGTATACTACTTTCGTATTTTATTTTCAATGCTTGTCCGTAGATTCTAGTGGTTTGGTTCTATAAATAAAAAAGCAGCCAGTCTTACAACTTGCTACTTTTCAAATGATGATTTACAAATATCTTTGCAACCACTCTATTTTTTTAAAATCTTTATTGTTATTGTGCTCATTTCGATAAGAATCTTGGGAAGAAGCCTTGTAAATGCTTAAAAACTGTTCCAAACTTGGAACTCGAAAAGTGATGTTTTCGAGATGAATCAACTCTATATCCGATTCCGAAACTCCAGCAAAATCAGGTAAAGAATCGATACTTCCGAATTCAACACTAAGACCATCTTTTTGGAATTCATGCTCATGAATATCTATTAAGGCATAGCCTAAGTGTTTCATCACTTTCATTATCTTGTTCCACTCATAAATTCTGAGATGATCAGGTGCTTCCCAACCTCTAGGATCACCAGGCACATGAATGTCAATGTCAGACGGCCTCCATTCTTCATTTGAACGGTATTCAAAACCCAAGGACCCCATGAGCGTCGGTGTGATTCCGATTTGGTTTAAATGAGAACAAATTGTTCGAAATTCATCAAATAGAGAATTCATTCCTCCTCCAATCGTTGATATAGAACTTAATTTCGTTGTGAATAATAAACTAATTTTTACCTTCTACGCTTTCGGTTTTGAAAATACTTCAATATGCTGGCCCAGTACCTTAATCTCTACAGGTAGGTTATCCGATTTATCGCCGTCAACGTCTGACTCCAATTCACTATCTGAAGAGATTTTAATATTGCGAGCTTTAATATATTCGATATTATCATTTGCGACAACATCGCCTTTCAATAAATCAGGAATAACGGATAATTTGGAGAATATTGAAGCATCTTTCAGAATCAAAATGTTGGCATAGCCGTCCTTGTTTTCTTCAAAGATTTTCTTATCAGCGAAGTAATTTGTCAAGAGAACCAAAACATGGCTAGCTTCACCAACATAATTTCCATTTTCTGTCTCAACCTTAATGTTAAAGACCTGATCCGTCATAACGGACTTCATGGTATTTACAGCATAGGCTAAAATACCGAATTTTGTCTTGTCCTCAATCTCCACATTGTGAATCGCCTCAGGCAGAGAACCGATACTAAAAATATAACCAAAATAATTGTCATTTGCTTTACCGATATCAATCTTATTGGTTAAATCAAAATCCAGTTCATCAATTGCGCCATCGATGTCTTGATTGATTTCCAACAGTTTTGTAATGAGGTTACCCGTACCGCCTGGGATAATTCCTAACTTAGGAATGTAGTCTCTCTCAGCAATACCAGAAATGACTTCATTAACTGTCCCGTCTCCACCAAACACAACCACTGCATCGTACTGCTCATGAGAAGCCTCTTGAGCAAAATGGGTTGCATCCAGTGCTTTTTCGGTAATTTTGGTTTCCACGTGCTCAAAGTATTCTTTGGCTTTATTCTCCAGCTTTTCTTTGTAATCCAAAGCCTTTTCCCCACCAGAAGTAGGATTAATAATAACCATTGCTTTTTTCATTAATTTCTCCTTAATTTTCATTAGAAATATTTATATTTCGTCAATTGCAACTAAATGTACTCCCATTATACAATGAAAATACAGAAAAGAAAAATCTCACGTATTGGAGATTAATCTGATTTTATTCTATTTTCCCATCATTTAACTACAGCCTTTAAGGGTTCATCCAAGTAAGAATAAGTCTTATTCTTTATCCAATCAGGAATTCCGTAAGCTGCCTCTACTATGCTACCAGTTATTGCAGCGAGAGTATCACTTTCGCCACCAAGTGAAATGGCATTTCTTATTGCATCTTCGAAATCTCTACTTTCAAGAAAAGCAATAATGGCTTGGGGGACAGTTTCTTGACATGTTTCGTTAAAACGATAGTTAGGGCGGATTTCATCTAAAGTTTGAGATAGATTGTAGCTGTGTTCTTCTCTATATAATCCTTAATCTGTCTTTTACACTCTGTATGATTGTCATTGATTGGTTGCTCATAATCTCCACAATAACCTCCAAAGTAATAACGACACAGAAAAATAGCATCAGCTGTAGCCATAGCACCTTTAATACTTTCTGGATGATTATGAGTTACCTCTGCAGAAAGACTCGCAAGTTATCTAGATGATGGCCACGTACCGGTTCTCTCATAGACATCACAGTCCATGACTCAAGCACATGGAGAAACACGCATAGCTGAACCATTCCCAAAGCTATTATAAGGCTCACGGTTATCGCTGTTTAGCCATGCATTAAACCGAGCACCGTAATCAGCATTCGGATACAGTCTGCCATATTTCTTCATCGCGTCAATGAAGTCGACTTTTTGTCCACCATTCATAATTGCTTCTGCAACAGCACAGGTCAAAACCGTGTCATCAGTGAAAAAACAGTCTTTCCGAAATAAAGGAAAATCCTTCGTTTTGATATTGTTCCATTCGTAAACTGAACCTACAAAATCTCCAATAATTGCTCCTAGCATGGTATTCCCCCTTATGGCATATCTGATTCGTTACACATTTCTAATGAGTCACTCTTTAAAAATGGCGCTACCAAATCAATCCACTCATAAGGCAGGTAAGCTGATAAATAGCCGTGATTATAGCCCTTTGCTTCATACAAAATTGTATTTGAATGTAGCTGATGAAATAATTTCGCTGATTCTTTCACACAG
>NZ_CAUQCP010000036.1:0-22425 GCF_963516575.1 uncultured Streptococcus sp. | reverse complement strand
TATTTTTTTCTTTATGTTAGAATAAACTTACTATGAAAAAAATCATTTTAACTCTACTAAGCTTATCCGTGATTGGTTCAGCATCTACTGTTGCTGCTCAAGATTTTAATATTGCTGCTAAACATGCTATTGCTGTTGAGGCAAATACTGGCAAAATTCTCTATGAGAAAGACGCAACTCAGCCAGTCGAAATCGCTTCAATCACAAAATTGATTACGGTTTATCTTGTCTATGAAGCCTTGGAAAACGGAAGTATTACACTATCTACCCCAGTAGATATTTCTGACTATCCTTACAAATTAACGACAAATTCCGAAGCCAGTAATGTTCCTATGGAAGCTCGTAATTATACCGTCGAACAACTACTTGAAGCAACACTAGTATCTAGTGCTAACAGTGCTGCTATTGCCTTAGCAGAGAAAATTGCTGGCTCAGAAAAAGATTTCGTCGATATGATGCGCGCTAAACTCTTGGAATGGGGAATTCAGGATGCCACTGTTGTCAATACGACAGGTCTTAACAATGAGACTCTAGGGGATAACATTTACCCAGGCTCTAAAAAAGATGATGAAAACAAGCTCAGTGCTTATGATGTTGCTATCGTTGCTCGTAACCTCATCAAAAAATACCCACAAGTCTTGGAAATCACCAAAAAACCTTCTTCTACTTTTGCTGGAATGACAATCACTTCGACTAACTACATGTTAGAAGGCATGCCTGCTCATCGCGGTGGTTTTGATGGCCTCAAGACAGGAACAACAGACAAAGCTGGTGAATCTTTTGTTGGTACTACTGTCGAAAAAGGGATGAGGGTTATCACAGTCGTTTTGAATGCAGACCATCAGGACAATAATCCTTACGCTCGCTTCACAGCTACATCGTCACTAATGGATTATATCTCTTCTACATTCACGCTTCGTAAAATCGTTCAAAAAGGCGATGCCTACCAAGATAGCAAAGCCCCTGTACAAGATGGAAAAGAAGATACGGTCACTGCCGTTGCCAAAGATGATATCTCTCTAATTGAACGTGTTGGGAGTCAATCTTCCCAATCTATTCAATTCACACCTGATTCCAAAGCAATCCCAGCACCACTTGAAGCTGGAACAGTAGTTGGCCATTTGACTTACGAAGACAAGGACTTGATTGGTCAAGGTTACATTACCACAGAACGTCCTAGTTTCGAAATGGTAGCAGAAAAGAAAGTTGAAAAAGCCTTCTTCTTAAAAGTTTGGTGGAATCAGTTTATCCGATTTATCAACGAGAAATTATAAAAAATCGCGATTTTAAACCGCGATTTTTTTGTTACAAGTTCATCTTCAAAGTCCTTGATTTTTAGTAAATCTAAAATCAAATTTTACCCAACTGACCCTTCCATTTCATAGCTAATCAAGCGGTTGAGCTCAACGGCGTATTCCATTGGAAGCTCTTTTGTAAATGGTTCTACAAATCCCATAACAATCATCTCAGTTGCCTCAGATTCTGACAATCCACGACTCATGAGGTAATAGAGTTGCTCTTCTGAAATCTTAGAAACCTTGGCTTCGTGTTCCAAAGCGACTTGTGAGTTGTGAATTTCATTAAATGGAATAGTATCTGATGCTGACAAGTCATCCATGATAATAGTATCACACTCTATGTGAGAGACAGATTTCTTAGAGTTCTTGTTGAAGGTCACTTGTCCACGGTAGTCAACCTTTCCTCCGCCTTTAGCGATGGATTTAGACACAATAGACGAGCTTGTATGTGGAGCATTGTGAATCATCTTAGCACCAGTATCCTGGTGTTGCCCAGCATTGGCAAAGGCAATAGAAAGCATGGTACCACGCGCCCCTTCTCCATCTAGGTAAACAGATGGGTATTTCATAGTAGTCTTTGCACCCAAGTTACCATCAATCCACTCAACAGTGGCATCCTTTTGAGCCTTAGCACGCTTTGTTACCAAGTTATAGACGTTATCAGACCAGTTTTGGATAGTCGTATAACGCATATAAGCTCCATCCAAAGCAAAGATTTCTACAATGGCCGCATGCAAGCTGTTACTTGAATAAGTTGGCGCTGTACATCCTTCTACGTAGTGGACACTTGCTCCCTCATCAACGATAATCAAGGTACGTTCAAACTGACCAGTATTTTCGTTGTTGATACGGAAATAAGTTTGAAGCGGAATATCTACCTTTACCCCTTTTGGTACGTAGATAAAGGTTCCACCTGACCATACTGCCGAGTTGAGGGCTGCCAACTTGTTATCAGTAGGCGGTACCAACTTCGCAAAGTATTGTTTAAACAAGTCTGGGTATTCCTTGAGGGCAGAATCCGTATCTGTAAAGATAATCCCCAATTTCTGGAACTCTTCCTTCATGTTGTGGTAAACCACTTCTGACTCGTACTGGGCAGAAGCACCTGCTAGATAAGCACGCTCAGCTTCTGGAATCCCGATTCGTTCAAAGGTTTCTTTGATTTTTTCAGGAACTTCGTCCCATGAACGAGCTGGTTTATCAGATGGTTTTTGGTAATAAATCAGGTCATCAAAATCAATCTCTGACAAGTCTGCTCCCCAAGTTTGCATGGGCATTTTTTTGAAGGTTTCATAAGATTTCAAACGGAATTCCAGCATCCACTCAGGTTCTCCCTTAGCAGCTGATAATTCACGAATGACATCTTCATTCAATCCTTTTCCTGTCGATAGGACAGGCTCTACATCGTCATGGAAACCAAATTTATATTCACCAAGATCAATTGGTTTTGGTTCTACTCTTTCTTCAGCCATAATATCCTTTCTTTCATTCTTCATTTCTAATAGTTCATAAGACAAAAGAAACTTGTCTTACTTTTTTTCTTGATTTTCAATTGTTTTCTTAAGGGCATTCCAAGCCAAAGTTGCACACTTAATCCGTTGCGGAAATTTAGCAACACCTGACAAGAAGGCTGCATCACCTAGTTGGTCTTGGCGTTCATCTTTTTGCCCTTGAACCATTTCAGAAAAAATGGTCGCAAGTTCTAAAACTTCTTGCTTGGTCTTACCCAAAACAGCATCTGTCATCATACTAGCAGAGGCAGTTGAGATGGTACAGCCTGAGTTTAGAAAAGCGATATCCTCCAAACGATCATCTGCATCAAACTTGACAGAGAGATTGATGACATCTCCACAGGTTGGATTGTTGAGACTGATTTGCTCAGCGTCTTCTAACTTTCCTTGGTGATGTGGATTTTTCGAATGGTCCGCTACCACTGCCATATAAAGGCTATCTAGTTTAGAAAGTGCCATTGAAAAACTCCTTTGTCTTTTGTAAGGCATCGACTAGCTTGTCGCAATCTGCCTTGGTATTGTAGATATAAAAACTTGCACGAGCTGTTGCTGGAACATCCAAATACTGGAGCAAGGGTTGCGCACAGTGGTGACCTGCTCGAACAGCCACTCCTTCATAATCAAGTGCTGTAGCTAGGTCATGGGGATGAAGATCCCCTAAGTTAAAGGCAATGACACCTGAGCGTTGAGCCAAGTCCTGCGAACCATAAATGGTCAATCCTTCAATCGCCTCCAGTTTTGGATAGACGTATGCGATCAATTCTTGTTCATGAGCTTCAATGGCATCCATGCCAATTTTTTCCAGATAATCCACTGCTGCTGCAAGTCCAATAGCACCTGCCATATTTGGCGTTCCAGCCTCAAATTTCCAAGGCAATTCTTTCCAACTAGCAGATTGCTCATAGACGAAATCAATCATCTCACCGCCAAATTCAACTGGTGACATTTGTTCCAGATACTTCTCTTTGCCGTAAAGGACACCAATACCAGTTGGACCCGCCATCTTGTGACCTGAAAAGGCGAAGAAGTCCACATCCAAGTCCTGAACATCAATCTTCATATGGGGTGTAGATTGAGCACCATCTACCACCATGATTGCTCCAACTTGGTGGGCCATTTGAGTAATTTCCTTAATTGGATTGACCACTCCAAGAACATTAGAGGCATGAGCTAGCGAAACAAACTTGACATTGTCCGTCAATTTAGCTCGCAAGTCATCCATATCCAAGGCACCGTCCTTGAGATAAACATAGACCAGCTCTGCTCCAGTCTTGCGACAGGCTTCCTGCCAAGGAATAATATTGGAATGGTGTTCCATGATAGAAATCAAGACCTGGTCTCCCTCAGTCAGGATTTCCTCAGCAAAGCGCGCCACCCAGTTAAGACTGGTTGTCGTTCCTCTGGTAAAGAGTACTTCCTTTGTTGAGCCTGCATTGATAAACTTACGAATGGTTTCACGAGCAGCTTCATAGGATGCTGTCGCACGCTCTGCCAAAGTATGAACCCCACGGTGAACATTGGCATTGTCCTGCTCATAGTAGCGGTTAATCGTCTCCATAACTGCTAGTGGTTTTTGTGTCGTCGCAGCATTGTCCAAATAAACCAATGGTTCATCATTGACAATCTGGTCTAAAATTGGAAAATCCTTGCGAATCGCTTCTACATCTAACATAGGCTTCCCCTTAGCGTTTTGACAATTTTTCTTCAATCGTTGCAATCATTTCATCACGAACTTCCTTGACTGGAATATCAACGATAACAGATCCAAGGAAACCACGAACAACCAAACGCTCAGCAGTTGCCTTGTCCAAGCCACGGCTCATGAGATAGTACATATCTTCTGGATCCACCTGTCCGATAGAAGCCGCGTGTCCTGCAGTTACGTCATTTTCATCAATCAAAAGAATTGGATTGGCATCTGAACGCGCTTGATCTGAAAGCATGAGAACACGACTCTCTTGTTGCGCATCCGCTCCCTTGGCACCCTTGATAATGTGGCCAATACCATTGAAGGTCAAAGTTGCTTTTTCAAGAATAACCCCATGTTGGAGGATATTTCCGATTGAGTTGCAACCATAGTTAGTTACTCGGGTATCAATCCCTTGTACCTGACGGCCACTTGAAAGAGCTACGACTTTAAGATCAGCATGGCTACCGTTACCAATCAAGTCGCTATCAAAGTCAGCAACGACGTTTCCTTCGTTCATAACACCAATCGCCCAGTCAATGCTTGCATTGTTGCCTAATTTACCACGACGGCTAATGTAGGCAGTGACGTTTTCACCTAGACGGTCGATAGCCGCAAACTTCACTTGAGCACCAGAACGCGCAATTACTTCTACTGTGATATTAGCAGTTGCTTTGGCACTTCCTTCACCGCGTGACTCTAAACGCTCCAGATAACTAATCTTAGAATTTTTACCAGCGATAATCATAATATGCTTGTTAAACGGCACATCGCTATCGCTGTCTTGGTAGAAAATTCCTTCGATTGGTTCAGCAATTTCCACGTTATCAGGAATATAGAGAACAGCACCACTGTTGAAATAAGCTGTATGGTAGGCTGCCAACTTATCATCGTCATACTTAACAGATGACATGAAGAATTCTTCAATCAGCTCTGGAATTTCTTCTAAAGCTGAGTGGAAGTCTGTAAAGACAACACCCTGTTCAGCCAACTCAACTGGAATTTGCTCAAAAACAGTCTGAGTTCCTACTTGAACCAATTTCAAGTGATTATCTAGAGCTGTGAAATCTGGAACATTTGCTGATGGCTCATTTTCTGTAATCGTTCCATCACCCAGATTCCAACGGTGGAATTTGACACGCTCAATAACTGGTAATTCCAAAGTCTCAATCTTGTCAAAAGCTTTTTGACGGAGATCAGCCAACCAACTTGGTTCAGCGTGCATTTCTGAAAAAAGTTTAATATTTTCTTTAGTCATTTACTTCTCCTAAAAGATACGAGGGAATTACAATTCTTCCTTGTAGTCGTAGCCAAGTTCTTCAGCTAGTTTTGCGTATCCTTCACGTTCCAAACGTGCAGCCAATTCTGGACCACCAGAAAGGACAACACGACCTTCCATCATGACGTGTACCACATCAGGTGTGATGTAGTTCAAAAGACGTTGGTAGTGAGTGATAATCATAGCACCAAAACCTTCACCACGCATGGCATTCACACCTTTCGATACGACTTTAAGAGCATCAATATCAAGACCTGAGTCAATCTCGTCCAAAAGGGCGAAAGTTGGTTCCAACATCAAGAGTTGAAGAATTTCATTACGTTTTTTCTCACCACCAGAGAAACCTTCGTTGAGGTAACGCTCAGCCATTTCTTCTTTCATGTTGAGCAATTCCATCTTCTCATCCAATTTAGTGATAAACTCACGAACTGAAATCTTCTCATCGTCTTCTTTACCAGCATTCATGGCTGCACGAAGAAACTCAGCATTGGTAATTCCAGGAATTTCTGATGGGTATTGCATAGCAAGGAAAAGTCCCATACGCGCACGCTCGTCCACTTCTAACTCAAGGATGTTTACGCCATCAAACAAGACTTCACCTTCGGTAACTTCATAGTTTGGATTTCCCATGATAGCGGCAGAAAGAGTCGATTTACCTGTACCATTTGGTCCCATGATAGCGGCGATTTCTCCTGTTTTCAGGGTCAGATTAACCCCTTTTAAAATTTCTTTTCCTTCAATCTCAACGTGAAGATCTTTGATCTCTAATACTGACATGATAGTTCCTTTCTTTTTCAAGACCTTTACAGTACTTACTAGAAACATACTTATACTCTTCGAAAATCAAATTCAAACCACGTCAGCGTCGCCTTACCGTACTCAAGTACAGCTTGCGGCTAGCTTCCTAGTTTGCTCTTTGATTTTCATTGAGTATTAATTTCCCTAGAAAATACGGTAAAAGGTCAATAAATATACTTTTATAGTATAACAAAAAAAAGCCTAAAAGGCTTTGATTTTGTCTAGAAGCTGAGGACTAGTCTTTTCCTTTTAAATGTTGGTCAATGACATCTACAATCTTGCCCATCAAGTAACTAACTCGAAAATTTCTAAAGAGCAAAATGGCCCAAAAGGCTGCCATAATATAGCGACCAGTCATCCAGGCTTCATTGAAAAAATAGGTCTCAGCAGCTGTAAACAGCGCCATAATAATAAATTGTTGTCTATTCATAAACTTATTGTATCATGAAATCTTTCTTTAGTCTTCCTCTACCTTCACTTTATCAGCCAAAAATTCAAATCCTTCTGGAATCAGGCTTTCTTCTTCTTTTTCAGTTTGAGAAGATTTGGCTTTGGCTGAAAAGGCTGCGCGAACTTCTTTCCATTCCTCCATGGAAATGGCTAAAATCTCAGGTGAAAAACCTGCTGCCTGACTGAGGATATTGCCAAACATGGTGTTGAGATTGTCTCGTTTCATGGTTTGACCAGCATTGAAGTTAGACTCAAAAGCAAGAATAGCATGGTGTTCATTGGCCGCAACCGGTTGAGAACCAACTAGCAGAGCCTTATCAGGGCCCCCTAGACTTTCAATCACCTCTCCCCAGGCATTCTGCAAACGAATCAGATTTTGACGTGCTAAATCAGGATTTTCAACGGCCTCTTGTAGGATCGATTGAACTTTATTGCGATCTACACGATAGACGGTCTTGCCTGCTGCTGGGCGGGGAGTTACTGGGCTTGTTGGCTTGGGTGCAGTTCCCACATTTGCGAGTTCTTGTTTAAGACGCGCAACTTCCTGTCTCAATGCAGAAATTTCATGTTCAACTGCCCCTGAAAGAGCTGGTTCAGGCTTAATCTCCGCCAAACGGATGGTCATCATCTCAGCATAAATCTTTGGCTGTAAACTAGACTTAATATCTGCTAAACTCACTGTCGCCAAACGAATCATTTCAAACAGATTTTCTTGAGGAAGTGCCAAATTCTCTACAAAGACTGAACTATGGTGAGTGTTTTCTCCCCCTGTTTGAACAATTAATAAATCTCTTAAATAGTGCAAAAGGTCGGTCACAAAACGAGTCATGCTTTTACCATTGTCAAAAAGAAGATTCAAGCAAGACAAAGCCTTGGGAACATCCTGTTGAGACAAGGCAACCACATAATCATCCAAGGCTGATAGACTAATAGTCCCTGTAATTTCTTCAGAGATAGCAGTCGTCAATTCATTTCCCTGTGTCAAACTCAGGGCTTGATCCAAAATAGACAAGGCATCCCGCATCCCACCTTCAGCCCGTCTTGCGATAATTTCCACAGCCTCTGGTTCAGAACTGATATTTTCTTTTTCTAAGATATAGTGGATATGTTCCTTAATATCCTGTGTTTTAATTGATTTAAACTCAAAACGTTGCACACGGGATAGAATAGTGACAGGAATCTTGTGCAATTCAGTAGTGGCCAAAATAAAGACCACATTCTGTGTTGGCTCTTCCAGCGTCTTTAGAAGGGCATTAAAAGCCCCTGTAGACAGCATGTGAACCTCGTCTATGATATAGACCTTATAACGGGCAAGACTAGGCGCATAGGTAGATTTATCACGAATTTCACGGATTTCATCTACCCCATTATTAGAGGCTGCATCCATTTCAATGACATCTTCTAAACTACCATCTGTCACTGCTTGACAAATATAGCAGTTATTACACGGTTCACCACCCACTTGATTTGGACAGTTCATAGCTTTGGCAAAAATCTTGGCTACACTGGTTTTTCCCGTTCCACGAGGACCAGAAAAAAGATAAGCGTGACTTATTTTCTCTTGCTCTACTGCTTGTTTAAGAGTCTTAGCCACAACTTCCTGTCCAACCAACTGGGAGAAGTTTTGACTTCTATATTTTCGATAAAGTGCTTGATACATTAGGCTTTCTCCCCAAACATTGTAAAGTCCCATTCTGTCTTTTCAAGCAAAATAGCGACAAATTGTTCCAAATAATCTCGATCCATAGCATCATAATCATCAATCTCTGAAGAATCAAGATCCAGAACTCCAAGTAATTGACCATTCTTAACCATCGGAACAACAATTTCACTTTTAGCCCGACTATCACAAGAAATATAGTTGGGATAGGTACTTACATCACCAACCAGAACTGTTTCCTGAAACTCAGCAGCTTCACCACAAACACCCTTGCCCAGTGCAATACGGATGCAGGAAACACCACCTTGGAAGGGACCTAAAATCAATTCCTCTCCATCGAACAAATAAAAGCCTGAAAATACGGTATTAGGAAAACGTGATTTTAAAAGAGCACTGGCGTTGGAAAGATTAGCCAAAACATTGGTTTCACCTTCCAATAAAAAAGAGAGCTCTTCATTTAACATTTGATAACGCGATTGTTTTTCTGATTCTAACATAGGACTATTATATCAAAAAAGGCTTACAGACAAAAGAAAAATCCCTTGTTAAGTAAACAAAGGATTTTGTGAATTTTCAATTTGATTAAAGTTCGATATCACCGAACAAGTCAGCCATTGAGAATCCTGTTTGTGTTTCTGGAAGTTCGAAATCACGTTTTTCTTGACGTTTTGGACGACGTGGACGAGCAGCACGTTTTTCTTCTTTTTGTCCTTCTTCTTGAGCTGGACGCTCTTCAAGAGCTTTGATAGAAAGTGATACGCGCTCTGCATCTGCGTTAACTTCAAGAACTTTAACTTTAACTTCTTGACCAACTTTAAGAGCTTCTTTTGGATTTTCAATACGTTTGTGTGAAATTTGTGATACGTGAACAAGTCCATCAATACCTGGCAATACTTCAACAAATGCACCGAAGTCAGTCAAACGTTTAACTGTTCCTTCCACTACATCACCTTTAGCCAATTTTTGCTCAACGCCATCCCATGGTCCAGGTGTTGTTGCTTTAAGTGAAAGTGATACACGTCCTTCTTCTTCGTTAAGATCAAGGATTTTCACTTCGATTTCTTCACCAACAGTTACAACTGATTTTGGTGAAACGTTACGTTCATGTGACAATTCAGTCAAGTGAACCAATCCGTCAACACCACCAAGGTCGATGAAAGCACCGAAGCTTGTGATACGTGCAACTTTACCAGTTACAACATCACCAACAGCCAATTTACCGAATACTTCAGCGCGAGCTGCTACAGTAGCTGCTTCAACAACTTCACGACGTGAAAGGATGAAGCGGTTTTCTTTAGCGTCAACTTCTTTGATTTTAGCATCAAATTCTTGACCTACAAAACGCTCAGTGTTACGTACGAAACGAGTATCCAACATTGAAGCTGGGATGAATCCACGAACACCTTCAAATTCTACTGAAAGTCCACCTTTAACGGCACGAGTTCCTTTAACAGTAACAACTTCTTCTTCGCGACCAACAAGTTTGTCCCATGCTTTGCGAGCTTCAAGGCGTTTTTTAGATACAAGGTATGTAACTGTATCAGTATCTTTACCAACTACTTGACGAAGTACAAGAACATCCAATACTTCTCCTACTTTAACAAAGTCATTGATATCTGCATCGCGATCGTTTGTCAATTCGCGAAGAGTCAAGACACCTTCAACACCAGTTCCAGAGATTGCAACGTTAGCTTGAGTCGCATCAACTGTCAATACTTCAGCACTAACAACATCACCAGTCTCAACTTGGCTAACGCTATTTAGCAAATCTTCAAATTCGTTCATCTAAAAAATCCTCCAACAATCAAGTTTTTCTTAAACTTGACATACTTATAATTTTTTTCCTAAGCACCCGCAAGGACATGTTCATATCATTAACGTCTTTCAATTATAAAAATAAAATACCCTAAGATATTTTGCTTTTTATCTTGATTATTACCTAAGAACTGGGGTAGCTGGATTCGAACCAACGCATGAGGGAGTCAAAGTCCCTTGCCTTACCGCTTGGCTATACCCCATTGATGAAATGGAGAGAGAGGGATTCGAACCCCCGAACCCGAAGGAGCGGATTTACAGTCCGCCGCGTTTAGCCTCTTCGCTATCTCTCCTATAATCAACATGGACTATTATATCATGAAAATTTCAAAAAAACAAGACTTATTTTGCTAAATTATAATTTTCAATCAAAATTTCCACAGCTTTTTCCAAATTTTTATAAAAACTATCGACATTCCCATTCTTTATAACAGCAAACTGTCCATCTAATTCGGCAATTTCTCCGATAACTTTTTTACCAATGGTCAAGGTATAACCTTCAAAACTGTCTTTTCCTACATTAACTTTGGCATCTGCTACTTGAATTTCGATTTTCTTATCTTTCTTACTCATTTCATACCTCTCTTCACTTTTTCTATTTTACAAGAAAATCCCAAAACTAGCAAGAAAAAACTCTATATCATTCCGTGTCTGATATAGAGTTTTCTGCGTTATTTAATGTGTTTTTCTAGTTCTTTTTGGTACTTACCGTTTGATTCCAATTTTTCTTTTTGCCATTTTTTCAGTGCTTCTTCATATTCTTTTGTTGTAACAATATCTTTTTGCAACTTCATTCCCTTAAAGATATATGGGTCACCCTTAATACCAACTTGTGAGTATGGTTTTGAGAATGGCACTACATTACTTACAACTGGAGAACCACCAGATGAGGCTGTTGGCATCAATAATGAACTATCTGTCAACCAAGCTTGAGCCTTGGCATATTTTTCATAGCGCTCTTCAAGATTCGTAGTTTCTGAATCGGCATCATCCAATAATTTCTTATACTGGTCCAAACCAAGTTTAGCCACAACTTCTTTGTCTTTTCCTTTAGTAATGCCAAGGTGTTTCATAGCAGAACCTGATTTAGGATCCATGATAGTTAAATAAGATGCTGGGTCTTGGTAGCTTGGAGCCCATCCTGTACTGTTCAAATCATAGTCTTTTTGAGAAGGAACACGCGCTTGTGAAGTGATTGTTTCCTTTTCATTATCTGTCATTTGAAGAACATCGATGACAACATTTTCAGCACCAAGAGTTGATTCGATTGACTGTTTGAAAGAGTTACTTTGTTGAACGGCGATGGTATCTGTTTGTTCAACTGGGACATCCAAGTGAATTGGGAAAGTTACCCCTTTAGATTCCAAGTCTTTCTTAGCTTTTTCGAACGCAGCTTTAGCCTTGTCAGGATTGTATATAGAATCCTTACCGTCAACTAGCTCAACGCCTTTCCATTGGTCACCATAGTTCACCAACTCTGCTTGGGCGATTTGGCCAAAGTTCTTACCACCTGCTTGCACAAAGTTGTCAGGAACAAGGCTGTTACGAATAATCTTGTCCGCCCCGTCTTCACCATTTAGCTGGGCAGCATAAGAATGGCGGTTGAAGGCAAAGTTGATAGCCTGACGGAAGTCCTTATTGAGCATAGCTTCTTTAGTAGAAGTCTTTTGCTCTTCACTTGTTTTCGCAGTTTTATTATATGACTGACGATTTACGTTAAAGGTGAAGTAATAGCTACTTGAGTCCTGTGGGCTATAAGTGATTTTATCTCCGTATTGTTCCAAAGTTGAAGCAAAGTTTGAGCTACTTGGGAAGAGACGGGCTGTCGTATAAGCACCTGAAGAGAAACTACGAATCAACGATTCCTGATCTGAACCATCGTAGTATGTTAATTTGATCTTCTCGATTTTTACATTTTCTTTATCCCAGTAATTTGGATTTTTCTCGTATTCGATCAACGATTTAGAAGTCAAAGTCTTCAAGAAATAAGGACCATTATAGAGAATCCCTGCTGGAGTAACTGCTCCATAATCTTTACCTGATGCCTTCAAAAACTCTTCATTTACAGGCAACATCGTCGCTGTTGTAACTTTAGAATTCCAAAAACTTTCTGGTTTGTTTAGGGTATATTCAACTGTATAATCGTCCAAGGCCTTGACACCAACTGTAGAGAAATCATTGGTTTCACCAGTCATGTAGGCATCTAATCCCTTGATTGAATTTTGGATGAGAGAGACACCGTCTGATTTACCGTCAGCCACGTGTTTAAGTCCTGTCACAAAGTCATGGGCTGTTACTTCTGCATATTCTTCACCCTCAGAAGTGTACCATTTCACTCCTTTGCGAAGTTTATAAGTATAAGTCAAACCATCTTTTGACACAGACCAATCTTCAGCCAAGGAAGGAACAACATTGCCGTATTTATCATTTTCCATCAAACCATCAATAACATTTCCAATAACGTCTGTCGTCGATGTCCGAGTCGCTATACTGTAATCCAAAGATGCTGGATCTACTGCATAAACATATGAAAATGTTGTCGGTGCATCTGCTTCTTTATCAGCTTTTCCACAAGCTACTAAAAGAGCTGTTGTACTCAGGACTACTCCTGCTGTTAAGAACCACTTTTTCGATTTCATAAAAAATCTCCTTTAATTTATTTTAATCTACTTTTACAATCCAACCTTCTGGCGCTTCAATATCGCCAAACTGAATTCCTGTCAATTCATCATAGAGTTTTCGAGTCACAGGGCCTACTTCTGTTTCACTATAGAATACATGGAAATCATCGCCGTGCTGAATTCCACCAATCGGGGAAATCACTGCCGCTGTACCACAAGCACCTGCCTCTACAAAACGATCAAGGTTATCAATTGGGACATCTCCCTCAATAGGAGTTAAGCCCAAGCGATGTTCTGCCAAATAAAGCAAGGAATACTTGGTAATAGATGGCAAGATAGATGGACTCAATGGTGTTACAAATTCATTATCAGCTGTAATTCCAAAGAAGTTAGCTGAACCGACTTCTTCAATCTTTGTATGTGTTGATGGATCTAGGTAAATAACATCTGAAAAATGACGTGACTTGGCCATTTTTCCTGGCAAGAGACTGGCAGCATAGTTTCCACCAACCTTAGCCGCACCTGTACCATTTGGAGCAGCACGGTCATATTCATCCTGAATCAAGAAGTTGGTTGGGACCAAACCACCTTTAAAGTAATTTCCAACTGGCATAGCAAAAATGGTGAAAATGTACTCTTCTGCCGGTTTTACCCCAATAATATCTCCGACACCAATCAAAAGAGGGCGAAGATATAGGGTTCCACCTGTTCCATATGGAGGTACATATTCTTCATTGGCACGAACAACTGCCTTACAAGCTTCTACAAACATGTCTGTCGGAACTTGTGGCATCAAGAGACGGTCACATGTCCGTTGCAGGCGTTTAGCATTTTCATCAGGACGGAACAGTTGAACACTACCATCCTTAGTACGATAAGCTTTCAAACCTTCAAATGCTTGTTGTCCATAGTGAAGACTTGGAGAAGACTCTGAAATATGCAAGGTTGCATCCTCTGTAAGCTCTCCTTGATTCCATTGTCCATTTTTAAAATGAGCAATATAGCGATAAGGTAATTTCATATAGGAAAAACCAAGGTTTTCCCAATCAATCGTTACTGTCATATTCCACTCCTTATTCTAAAAACCTATTTCTTTTATTCTACACTATTTTTCTAAAATAGCAAGTATATTTTGTAATTTTCAGAAAATTTCTTCAATAAAAAGAACCAGCTCTTAGAACTGATTCCTTTTACAAGTGAAAAATTAGTTATTTTCAATTTTTTCATCGTATTTTGGTCTGATTGTTGTACCTGAGTTAACAATGGTACGTTTTTGAACAAGAGGCAAATCACTACGATTATATACTGTACGCCATGGTTCCCAAACAAGACCTGTTTTTTCTTGAATCTTCACACGTATATTGCGCACATTTCCTCTAAATTGAATTTCAGTTTGGAAACCAGCTGTTCTACTTTTACCATTATCTTCCCATTGACGTGAGCGAATGCTTTCGATGCCATCCTTGTCATAAGTTACTTCATCCCAGTAAACATAGTAACGAGCGATATAGGCTCCCTTATGATGTAAATTGAGGAAACCATTTTTGTATGAAGTGACTTTCGTTTCAATGTAGTCTGTATTGCTTTGAATTGTGGCCACTTGATTATCTTTCAAGAATGCAGTCTTATAAGAAATTGGAACAGCAGGATTTTGTGTACTAAAAGTAGCTCCTTCTTGAATCAAACTCTTCAAATCTTCTACTGTACCTGTCACAACACGTCCAGCCCTATCAGCATTTCCACCTACGATTGATACTGTTACCTTGGTATCCTTCAAGACACGCGCCCATTCAGATTCGGCTTTAATCGGTACTCCCTTAATTACAGCATCGATAGCTGCTTTCAACTCTGTACTCTTGCTTGTTGTTTCAAATTTGACATACATTTGACGTCCATATGAAACACTTGACACGTATACAGGAGGTGTTTTTTCATCAATTCCACGTGCTTTCAATTGATCAACTGTTACTCCTGAGGCAAATACGTCTGATGGATTTTTTGGAGCATCAAAGTTAGCAGTATAGTAAATTTGTTTAAAATCGACGACCTCAATTTGTTTCTCACCCTTGTTCACAGCTTCAAAATCAAATTTTAAGTTCGCTCCTACTTTTTCAAAATCACTTCCAAATTTTGCTTTCAATTGATTCATGCTATAAGCAGAAGTTGATTCATACTGCATACGTGCTGGAGTAGCGTTTTTCGCAGCATACTTTTCATGCCAACGATTTAACAAGGTATTCACACCTTCCTGCATACCACTTACAGTTGGATTAGCATCTACATAGCTATCTCCGCCTACCATTCCTGGTAAATCAACACTAATTCTACCTTTGCTACGATCTAAACTAATTTGCTGTGGTTTATTTTCTAGAAGGTCTTGATTTACTTTAAACAAAGCACCTAGGTAAATATCCCCATTGCTATTAATGGCAACATCAGAAGAACCATTGGAAAGACTCTTCTTCATTTTCTCTACAACCACAAACTCATTTCCTTGTTGCTTTGCGCTTGTATTGGTGTAATTTTCTATCGCCTCACCCCGTCTAGTTAAAATATCTGTTTTATCATAATTCAAATCAAACAAATAGTGATTGAGTTCAGCAGTAAAATCTGTTTTTGCTTTACTTTCTAGTTTAGTGTTAGTCGCTGCTTTTTCTTTTGCAGAGCGATACACTTCGACTTCTGCCAAACTAAGAGGAGTTTTGGTGTTATTTAGTTCAATTTTAACATATTGCGCATTAAATCCAGAAAATTGAACATCAATCATTGGCTGATTATTTAAACTATCGATGTGTTGACGAGTTACTTCATTTCCAGCTTTATCTAACAAAATAACATCAAAATTAGATAAACGCTTTGCTACATTCCCATCTCCACGATTGTAGATACGAACAGTTCCTACTGATTCTTCTTTCTCTAAATCAACTTTCCACCAAGAATGATCTTGAAAATCTGTATGGGTAACGGAACGGTGGCTCCATGCGTTATCACGATTGCCGTCAACCGCTCTAGACGCTTCTCCTCCATAAGCAATTGAACTCTGACTTGCAGGTTTGTGAGCAGCAATGTTTTCACCAGAAACTGCAGCCACACTTGACTCTGTCGCTTTTACTACATTTGTTTGAAAAATCAGTCCAGAACCTAGTAAAAATGTTGCAATGGCAACACCACATACTCCAACACTAGGTTTACGAATAGAAAAACGAAAGCCTTTATCTTGTTTGTTTTGAGACATACAAAACTCCTTTAATATATTTAAGATAGTTATTTCTTAAGCGCGCTTTTTTAAAACAACAAGAGTATAGCATAAAAATATTATAGATTCAATTGTTTTCTTAAAAAGCTATTATTTTTTATTAGGTCAACTTATATAGTCACTGACACATTAATATCTCAACATTCAAAAACCGAGTGATCTATACCAATAAAAACAAAAAAACGACCAAGCTTACGTCCCTATCAGTTGGGAATCAGCACTGTTCGTTTTTGTATATATAATCAGATTTAACTCTTAAAATCTATAGATTGTCAAATTTCTCAGTGAAAAGCTTTTCATTGTTTTTATCATTTCTTAGATTCAAATTCGGTATAAGCTTCCTGAAGATAAGCGTCAAAAACTTCTTCATCAGAAATGAAGCTTCCGTTACTAGTCCGTTCTGACAAGTTCAAGTCTTGCAATCGGCTTTCATAGATTGTTCCTTTGTTGGATTGGACAAGCAGAGTTTGGTCGTTCTCTTCCACTTCTGTACTAAAGAGGTCACCAACGAAGCCTTGCTCTGCAACTGCACCAGCCAAGAAGACACGATGCGGTTTGTTTTTCAACTCACGCAAGACTTGTAGTCCTCGTTTAGCACGACTGGTTGCTGGAATTTCCTCAATAGAAACACGTTTTAAACTTCCACGCTGAGTCAAGAGGTAGAAGGACGGGGTGTTACAGATAAAGGCGGATTGGAGGACATCATCTTCTTTCAGGTTCATAGCCTTGACACCTGCAGCCTTGGCACCGACAACCGGAACCTCTTCGATATTGAAACGCAGAGCATAACCGTTTTGGCTAATCAAGAGAACATCATCCAGTTTAATCGGAGCCACTGCTACAATCTGGTCTGTCTCGTCTTTGAGCTTAGCATACTTAACAGACTTAGATTTATAGGTCCGCCACGGAGAGAATTCTTTGCGTTCTACGCGTTTGATTTGACCAAGACGAGTTGCAGCAAAGTAGGTTGTCGCATCGTCAAACTGATCCACCACTTCCACATAAAGGATTTCTTCATTCGTTTCAAAGTTTGTAATGGTCTGGCTCAGATGCTCGCCGATATCCTTCCAGCGAATATCTGCCAATTCATGGATTGGTCGATAAATGACATTTCCAAGGGTGGTGAACATCAAGAGGTGCTGGGTTGTCTTGACAGCTTGTACAAAGATCAAACGATCGTCATCACGTTTGCCAATTTCTTCCAAGGTGGAAGCTGCAAAGGAACGTGGGCTGGTACGCTTGATGTAACCTGCCTTGGTCACGCTGACATAGGTATCCTCCTCAGCAATCAAACTAGCTGTATCAATCTCGATTGCTTTCGCAGTGTCTTCTAAAGAACTCAAACGCGGAGTTGCAAATTTCTTCTTGACCTCACGAAGTTCTTTCTTCATAAGATTGTACATAGTCCGTTCATCACCGATAATCGCCGCAAGCATGGCAATCTTTTCACGAAGTTCTGCTTCTTCTTCCTGCAAGACAACCACGTCTGTATTGGTCAAGCGGTAAAGTTGCAAGGTTACGATAGCCTCAGCCTGCTCTTCTGTAAAATCATAGCTGACCTTGAGGTTTTCCTTGGCGTCAGACTTGTTCTCAGAAGCACGGATAAGCGCAATGACTTCGTCCAAAATCGAAATTACACGAATCAAACCTTCGACGATATGGAGACGTTTCTCAGCCTTTTCCTTGTCAAAGCGTGAACGGGCCAAAATCACTTCACGACGGTGGGCGATATAGCTAGACAAGATTGGGACAATCCCAACCTGACGAGGCGTGAAATTGTCAATCGCCACCATATTAAAGTTGTAATTGATTTGTAGATCAGTGTACTTAAATAGATAGTTTAGAACAAGCTCGGTATTAGCGTCTTTCTTGAGTTCGATAGCGATACGAAGACCGTCACGGTCAGACTCATCACGAACCTCAGCAATACCTGCCACCTTGTTATTGACACGAACATCATCGATTTTTTTGACCAGATTGGCCTTATTGATTTCATAAGGAATCTCAGTGATAACGATTTGTTCCTTACCACCTTTTAGCTTTTCAATCTCAGTCTTGGAACGAACGACCACGCGCCCTTTCCCAGTTTCATAGGCCTTCTTGATTTCATCACGTCCCTGAATAATTCCTCCTGTCGGAAAATCTGGCCCAGGCAAGAATTCCATGAGTTTTTCAACTTTGGCCGTTGGATGGTCAATCATGTAAACCGCAGCATCAATAACTTCAGCCAAATTATGCGGTGGAATATCTGTCGCATATCCAGCCGAAATCCCAGTAGATCCATTTACCAAGAGGTTTGGAAAGGCTGCTGGTAAGACAGTTGGTTCTTTCTCCGTATCGTCAAAGTTCCAAGCAAAGGGAACTGTCTTTTTCTCGATATCTTGAAGAAGGTAACCAGCAATCTCAGACAAACGTGCCTCGGTATAACGCATAGCCGCAGGCGGATCTCCATCCATAGAACCGTTATTACCGTGCATTTCAACTAGAATCTCACGGTTTTTCCAGTCCTGAGACATACGAACCATGGCATCATAGATGGAGCTGTCTCCGTGTGGGTGGAAATTCCCCATGATGTTACCGACAGACTTGGCCGACTTACGGTAGCTCTTGTCAAAGGTATTACCATCCTTATTCATCGAATAAAGAATGCGACGCTGAACCGGCTTGAGCCCATCACGAATATCTGGCAAAGCCCGGTCTTGAATAATGTATTTGGAGTAGCGACCAAAACGCTCTCCCATGATGTCCTCCAGGGACATATTTTGAATGTTAGACATATAGGATACAGAGCCCGTAAAATATCAAGTGAAAATAGAAAATTCTTAAAGCGAGCGATGTTCGCAAGAGAATTTATCTTTTTCACCCAGCATTGAGGGCGTGTTCAACTCCTTTCAAAGAATGTAGAGTAGGTTTTTACAGAAAAGGTGTTCAGTTAAGATATAAAGGGACGATTTGGCTTGCCAAAAATGTCTGTAGAAAATCGATGTAGGGCTCGATGAAGTCAAGACGATTTGACTTTTTTCCTAATAAAAATTAGTCCCGTGTTCAGTTACCTCTAGTAACCAAACTATCCTTTCTGTAGTTTAAAAGTTTTAATTTGTGTTCTTTATTTAGTGATTAGGAAGTTTTACCTCAGCATATCTCATCATCTTCTCAGCTACTTCCCTACCGTATTCAAAGCCCATCTTTTGAGCAAGGATTTGAGCTTCTTGATGGAAAAGTTGTATAGTAGCAAATAAAGACTGAGTGATTTTGTCTAAACTTGATAAATCAAGCAGATTTGAGAATTCCTTCTCCTTCTCAATTGGCAAGTAGTTGAAGAGATACTTGTAATTTTTACCAATGTCGACAGCACCTCTATCACTTGCTACTTGCCAAGCTAAGATTTTCAAGAGTTCTTGTTGGCAAATACCATAGAGATGATCCGTTGCATAACTGACTTGCTTACGGCATATCCCCTTGACCACGTAGGCTGACACCCACCAAAATTCATTGCAGGTTTTTTCAAACTCTATCGCACTAGCTGGATTTGTCCAGTAGCGCTTCGGACTAGGCGGATAAGATTCAAACAAACCTTTATCATCTTTCAAAACTGTACAATCAGCCTCACTATCCACCCACTCTTGAATTTGTTGTTTTGGACAGAGGGTTAGATCAATTCTATTTCCATCTTCAAAGAGCATGAGAAATAGACGGCGATGTCCCAACCTAACCTCTTGCTCAATAATACGTTTACCAAATTGGCCCAACCAAGAAAGATCACTCGTCAGATTATCTAAATCGTCCACGACATAGACCACGTCATAGTCTTGAAATTCATCTTTTAGAGCCTTTGGGTTTGTCCGTGAACCAGACATGGCGACAGCCGCGACTTGTAAGGTTTCAGCAGTCTGTAAAATCAGATCTAGCATTTCTGTTTCAGCTCTCATGTTGATACCCATTCATTAAAAACTAACTTAAAACACTGTCGCTTCTTCCAGCGTAAACTTGACATTGTCTTCAATCCACTTACGGCGTGGCTCAACCTTATCCCCCATAAGGACATTAACACGTCGTTCGGCACGAGCCAGATCTTCGATAGTAACACGGATGAGGGTACGGGTTTCTGGATTCATAGTTGTTTCCCAGAGCTGGTCCGCATTCATCTCACCGAGACCTTTATAACGTTGAAGTGTAGCACCTTTACCAAACTGCTTGCGAAGTTCTTCTAGTTCTCCGTCCGTCCAAGCATAGGCCACTTCTTCTTTCTTGCCTTTGCCTTTGGACATCTTGTAAAGAGGCGGAAGGGCGATATAGACATGACCTGCCTCAACTAACGGACGCATGTAGCGATAGAAAAATGTCAAGAGCAAGGTCTGGATATGGGCACCATCGGTGTCCGCATCGGTCATGATAATAATCTTGTCATAGTTTGCATCTTCAAGGGAGAAGTCTGCTCCGACACCCGCACCGATGGTATAAATCATAGTGTTGATTTCCTCATTTTTGAGAATATCCGCCATCTTGGCTTTAGCTGTATTGATAACCTTACCACGAAGGGGCAAGATAGCCTGAAACTTACGGTCACGGCCTTGTTTAGCAGAACCGCCAGCAGAGTCCCCCTCAACTAGATAGAGTTCATTTTTTGCAGGATTCTTAGACTGAGCAGGAGTCAATTTACCCGACAACAAGCCCTTATCTTTCTTATTTTTCTTCCCATTTCGGCTCTCATCACGCGCCTTACGTGCTGCTTCACGAGCATCACGAGCCTTGATAGCCTTGCGGATGAGGTTAGAAGCTAGCTCCCCATTTTCCATAAGGAAGAAGGTCAACTTATCCGCCACAATTCCATCCACAACGGGACGAGCAAGAGGGCTTCCTAGTTTGTCCTTGGTCTGACCTTCAAACTGAAGATGTTCTTCAGGGACTAGAATAGAGAGGACAGCCGCTAGCCCCTCACGATAGTCTGACCCTTCAAGGTTTTTATCTTTTTCCTTGAGAAGCCCCGTCTTACGCGCATAGTCATTCATGACCTTGGTAATGGCAGACTTAAGTCCAGTCTCATGTGTTCCACCGTCCTTGGTACGAACATTATTAACAAAGGACAAGATGTTATCTGAAAATCCGTCATTATACTGAAGCGCAACTTCCACTTGGAAACCATTGTCTTCCCCTTCAAAGTATAGAACTGGCGTCAAGGTTTCCTTATCTTCGTTCAGATAAGAAACAAAGTCTTGTACCCCATTTTCATAGTGAAACTCAACAGACTCATCTGTTCGCTTGTCCATCAAGGACAAGGTCACATTTTTTAAGAGAAAAGCTGACTCATTGAGACGTTCTGAAATGGTATTGTACTTGAAGTCTGTCGTAGAAAAGATAGTCGAATCAGGCATAAACGTAACCTTGGTACCTGTCTTAGACTTAGGCGCTGTACCGATTTTCTTCAAAGTCGTAACAGGTTTGCCACCATTTTCAAAACGTTGCTTGTAAACTGCACCATCACGGGTAATTTCAACTTCCAACCAGCTTGATAGGGCGTTTACAACGGAAGATCCAACCCCGTGGAGACCACCAGAAGTTTTATATCCTCCTTGACCGAACTTTCCTCCGGCGTGAAGAATGGTAAAGATAACCTCAACGGTTGGAATTCCCATAGCGTGCATCCCCGTCGGCATCCCACGACCATGGTCTTGCACAGTCAAACTGCCATCTTTATTGATAGTCACATCAATACGGTCACCAAATCCAGACAAGGCCTCATCGACAGCATTATCGACGATTTCCCAGACCAGGTGGTGGAGGCCAGCACCATCGGTCGATCCGATATACATCCCTGGACGTTTACGGACCGCATCCAACCCTTCTAGCACCTGAATGGCGTCATCATTATAATTGTTAATATTGATTTCCTTTTTTGACACAAGGAACCTCCTATTCGTTCATCTTTACTATTCTACAGGTTTTCCAAGGATTTTGCAAAATTTTTCTTTCTCCGATGTGACAATTTCAGAAGTGGGTAACTTCCACTTGACTGGCCGAAGTGGAAATTAGTCTAAAACGGATTTTTATGG
>NZ_CAUQCP010000035.1:0-24799 GCF_963516575.1 uncultured Streptococcus sp. | reverse complement strand
CAAAGAACAGGTAGCTTTATTATAGATAAGAGTAGTTGAAATTTTTATCACATTTCTTATTTTTCTGTCGAGCTAAATTCATATTAATCAAAGACTTTGAAATAAAAGACTAACATTGTTACATAACGTTAGCATTTCATTTCCCTAAAACAAGCTAATTTACTCTAAAAAAGCAGCAAACTATAAACTAGTAGGTTCCACACCAAATGTAGTCCCATACTGCCCCATAAGTCCGATTTATAGCGCACCATCCCTAAAAACATCCCAAGTGAAACATACAAACACCAAGCTAAAATGGTTCCTGGATGATGTGCTAAGGCAAATAAAACACTTGTCAAAGCAACTCTAATATCTAATTTTCTAACCAAGTTCCATAAAATTTCTCGATACAGAAATTCTTCAACCATACTAGCATTGATTAAGAACAATAAAAATGAAAACCAAGGAACTTGATTTCGAAGGCCAATTAAGTTTGCTTGATTCGTGCTTTCTTGAGCATGAATCAGACTAAAACATAGACTTATAATCAGTAGGCTAACGAATCCAATACTAATCCACTTTATCCTAGATTTCATACTGACCTTATGCACTTTTTTACGTTGGCCATACATCCATAAAAAAGAAATGAGTGACGAACCATAGAGAATCTGTAGTATAGTTAACTCACCGATACAAAGAAATTTCAGTAAGTATAGAGATACCAATAGGACATTTACTTGTTGGAATATATAAACTGGAATTATTCTTTTCATAGTTACCTCCGAAATAAATCTTCATAATCTAAATCTAATACCTGTACAATCCTTTCTACCCATGGACTTTGAGGCATTCGTTGTTCCACCTTGTAGTGCCTAATCTTTTGATACAAACGATTCAATTCACTTGGATAGTGAAACTCTCCCGCAAACATTTTTCTGGTTAACTCAATCCAGCTAATATTTCTTTCAGCCAAAATAATGGACAAGTTCTCCCAAAATCGTTCAGCCATATTGCTTCTCCTTTAACTAGATAAATAATGTGTTTGTTCCATGTAAATCAATTGTTTCGTATCTCTTGGCAATAAAGCTCTAGCTTCCTCCAAATTTAGATTTGGATAAACTCTCTTATTTGAAACCGCAAGAGGAAGTCTGATGGTTAGTTCAGGATTTTTTAATATCATTTCAATGAAATCCGTTAATCTTAAATTGTCACGGTTCTTAAATCGTAATAAATTGGGAGATAAAAACTCAAAACAATCTGAAGAATAGCTCATCAGCTCAATTAATTTATCCCTTGTCATTTCAGAAATCGAATGACAGGATACCTCAATGCCATAGTTTTGGAAGAATTCTAAAAGAAGTTGATTTCTATGGTTATTTTTACTTAGATAGAGATCAATCATGGGAGACCTCCCAAAGATTCGGTTCCATTTTATATTCTGAGACGATTAAGGAATCTAATAAATTTGCGAAGTTAATCGGTTTCTTGTCTTCATCATAAGCTTTTACAGTTACTTGGGTTGTAAGTATTCCCTCTTTTCCCTCGGCTCGATAGCCTTGCCCATATAAAACAAAAACAAGATTCTGATGATCATCTACAAAAGCATCAGCTCCGTTCTTTATATCCTGACTTTCAAGGAATTCCATAATGTTTTGAAGATAGGATTCATAAAATAGTGGGTAATTATGTTTTTTATGGTAATAATCTAAAAATGTCACCTCAAACTCACATGGATAATTGGGCATCAAAAATATTTGTTCATCCAACTGCATCATTTCTGCATCATGTAATTCTGTTTCTAATTCATCACAATATAGTATTGACTCTTTATTTAACGCTTTCATCTTTTTCCTCTATTTCTTTTAATTTCTTTGCGATTGCGGCAATCACAGGAACGGTTACACTATTACCAGCTTGTTTATAGAGCTGACTATTACTAGAGACTTTTCTAGCAGCTTCAAAAGCCCAATCAGGAAATCCCTGCAAGCGAAAACACTCTTTAGGAGTGATTCGTCTTATCCTCAGACGGTAAAATTGTCCATCTATCAAGACACCGGCTACATGATAAACTTGTTTATCTTCTCCTTCATAGCTAGCCACTACTACTCCCATTTGACCACTAGTTGTTAACGTATTCGCTATACCTTTGCCAACTCTACCACGACGATACTGAGAACTTGGTCTTTCCAAATTGATTGAATCTCCTATTTCTGCTTGAGCATATCCTTTTTTCGTTGCCTCTCGGACTTTTAGAAATTGGATTGGTTCTGGAATTAGTATTTTAGGAATTTTATCTCCACCTTGCATTGTAGTCAGTGTTGGAGATAAGCCCTCACTTCCATAGACACGACCGGTCTCCTTAAAGCTAGTCGGTAAATCTCCAACAACGACAATGCCATGACGATCCTGAGTATTTAAAGTAAACATTGGCTCTTGATTATCCTTGAAACGTCTACCATTTTGTCTTTTGTCTAATCTATCTGGTGTCATACAAGGAATCGCAACCTTAAATCCTTCTCCTTTTCCACGAACTAAAGTTGGCGCAAGACCTTCTGAATAATAGACTTCACCACTCATTCCACTTCTTGATGGATTTAAATTCCCTAGTTCTTTCAAAGTCTCAGAGTTAGTTGCTTGACCTTCTCGTCTGAAAGGAAATAGGAGTCTGGTACCTTTCTTTCTAGAATGTCCGATAATAAACACCCTCTCTCTGTTTTGGGGAACGCCAAAATCCTTACTGTTAAGCACCTGCCACTCAACATCAAACCCCAACTCATCAAGCGTGGTAAGGATTGTGGTGAACGTCCGTCCCTTATCGTGATTGAGTAGGCCTTTAACATTTTCAAGAAAAAGAAAACGTGGTTGGATTTGTTTGGCCGCCCGAGCAATTTCAAAGAACAGAGTGCCTCTAGTATCTTCAAATCCCAATCGTCTTCCTGCGATTGAAAATGCTTGACAAGGGAATCCCCCACAGATGATATCGACTTTCCCTCTAAGTTTTTTAAATTCGTCATCTGAAACATCTCGTATGTCATGAAATTCTATTTCTCCTTCTGTTTGAAAAATGGACTTATAAGATTCTCTAGCAAATTTATCAATCTCACAAAATCCAATACACTCGTGTCCGACACTTTCCATTCCAAGTCGAAATCCTCCGATACCTGAAAATAAATCAATAAATTTCATTTCTTTATCACCCCTTTCTGATCGACTATCAATGTCCAAAGTGTCACACCACTTGAAATGACAATGAGCATAACTAATATCCACTCGATTGGCGACATTTAACCACCTCCTTTTCTAACACGGTTATTCCAAACGGAATACAAGCCATTAAACACAAATTCAGCAAGTACTTCCGCTCGTCTCACAAAGCGAACATTATCTAGAGCATACTGATAGATTCTCTCAAAATCAGTCATAGCAATTTCACTGGCTGTTTCAGAAAAACCTTCTCGTCTAAATTGTTCTTGTACCAATCCCCAAATATAATCTCGATCATATTTTGTGACCTTTTCTACTTTTCTTCTCAAGATAGGTTGAGTATTCCTTTCCTCCTTATCCTCAATAAATAAAGAATCAGTCTCACTATATTTAGTCTCACTAACTTCAGTCTCACTAGGGGCTGAATATGAGACGGGGGGCGTTTCATTTTCAACCTGCCCTAGTCTTTTTTTAACACTAGGCCTGTTTGAACTAGCTACTGGGGTAGAAGATAATTCCCCTAAATAAATCTTATTAGCTAGTCTTCCTTTCTCACTTGAAGACTGTTGGACTTCATCAATTAAGTCATATTCTTTAAGAGTTTTTTTGATGGACAGTAATTTTGACTTCGAACAACCTAACAGCCTCATCAGTTTAGAATTAGAAAATACTAAATAGACTGCTCCTTCTTCATCTATCCAACCACGATTGAGAGATAATTCTAAACGATCTTTTAAAATAGAGTAAGCCACCTTTACTTCTAGTTTCATATCCATATATTTTTCATCCTCAAAAAGAATTTTAGGTAATTTATAATACCGTTCTGAAGTTTGGTATTGATTTGCGGTAATTCGTTTCATAGAGCGCCTCCAAGTTCTTTGAGTATTAAATCTCCACTTGATTCCAATCGAACCAAGCCACTTTTTTCTAATTCAGCCATAAGAGTGATGGCCTCAACAATATCAATTCCCATTTCACGTACTAAAAATGAAATGACAATATAGCGTGATGATTGTAATTCTTTTGTCATTTTCCCTCCTGAAAATAAAAAAAGGAGAACAATATTCAATTGTTCTCTCCTTAGATAAATATTTATTGTTGTATTCATTTTTCCGATACGCAAACGATATCTACAAATACATTTACATCTATGTGCCTTTTTAGGACTTTTTTTATGTCAAAATTGCCTTTATCTACAAAGACAAAATGCTTGTAAAATAGCTTGAAATCAAGGATTTTCACCCTTTTTTTCGTTGTAGCAACACTACACACTCCACGTGATGCGTTTGCGGAAATAAGTCCACCGGCTGGACTTTCTTCAATTCATAGCCCAATTCTTGGTAGAGTTTGATATCACGCGCCATGGTTGCGACATTACAAGAGATATAGGCAATGCGGTCTGCTCCTGTTTGGGCGCTTGCTTTGATAAAGCTTTCGGTCAAGCCTTTGCGTGGAGGATCAACCAAGATAACAGTTGGTTGAATACCTTCCTTGAGCCAGTTCTTCATGGCGTTTTCAGCTGTGTCACAGACGTAGTTGGCGTTTGAAATATTGTTCAGTTGAGCATTCTTCTTGCTATTCTCAACCGCTTCTGGAATCACTTCAACACCATAGACTTCTTTGACATGTTTCGAAACAGAAAGACCAATCGTCCCAATACCAGAATAAGCATCAATAACCACGTCATCTTCTTTTAAATCCGCAAAATCAATGGCTGTTTGATAAAGTTTTTCAGCCATTTCAGTATTAACTTGGTAAAATGCTGGTCCAGCGATTTGGTAGTCATTTCCCAGCATCTGGTCGGTAATATAGTCTTGTCCATAAAGGGTGCGCCATTCCTTACCAAAAATCGCATTGGTATTTTGGTCATTGATATTTTGCATAACAGACACAATATCTGGGAACTGCTTGATTAGTTTTTCAATCAATTGCTCCACACGGAAAACTTTGGGACGAGTTGTTACCAAAATAACCATGATTTGTCCAGAATAGTGACCACGACGCACCACAAGATTTCGAATCAAGCCAGCTTGTTCCTTTTCATCATAAGGTTTCAAATCATAGCGACGCAGCAAGTCGCGTAGGGCTACTACTACCTCATCAATCACAGGATCTTGGATAAAGAAATCTTCCAATGGCATGAGGTCATGAGAATTCTTACGGAAAAATCCAGTTTCCAAGACACCATTAACACGACGAACAGGGACCTGTGCCTTGTTACGGTACTTGACTGGATTTTCCATGCCAAGTGTTTCAACAACTTTTACATCTGTAATTCCAGCAATCTTGTAAAGACTGTCCTTGACCTGCTTGGTTTTAAACTTGAGCTGTTCTGAATAAGAAAGGTGTCCTAAATCAGCGATTCCTGAACGCAGGTAAGCCAGATCGAGATCTTGATTACGGTGTGGCGACTGGACAAGGTATTCTTCAACTTTCCCAAAACCAATCTTTTTGTTTACTTTGAGGACACGCATAAGGATTTTTTCATTCGGTAAAGTATTTTCTACAAAAAAGACCAAACCATCCACCTTGGCAACTCCTGCCCCTTCATGGGTCAAGTCAACAATTTCAACTTCTACAATATCATTTTTCTTTAACATTCTCTTCTCTTTCTATTGGCCGACAAAAAAGACGGCAACGTTACGGTTACCATCTATTATACCATGAAATTTCTTAAGAACCAAAACTCTTGAAGAAGTTAACAATGGCTTGCCAGAGAGAGCTTAGGAAATTACCGCCGTCCTCTAGCGCCTTATCAGCATCAAAGTTAAGGTTGATATTTTTAAAACTGTCGCCAGCTTGTGAAACAATACTTTGTTTAAGGTCATTCAGGGTTTTAGTGAAGTCTGCATTGCTGAGGATATCACTCTTTGAGAGATTCAAAGCAAAATTGATGATAATATTGATCTGGTTTCCTGTTATAACCTGATCAAGTTTGTAATTTTTTAAGGTATCTTCAACAATTTTACGGACATCTTCCTCTGTCAGATTTCCCTTACTTTCTTTAGCTTTGGCGAGTGCTGACTTGATATCAGCTAGGGCAACATTTAATTTATTAGCATCATAGCCAGTTTTGTCCTTGTTTTCAGAATTGATATCGGACAGAGCCTTCAGCTCTTCTTGAGCCAAGTCTTTATTCGCTTGTGGTACCTTGGCTCCATTAGCCTCTAGCGAATAGTAAATCCCTGCTAAGGCACTCTCACCTGTAACTGGAATAGGGGCTGCTACAGTGATTTTGGCGTGTTCCACACCCAAGGTTACTGCTGCATTTCGGTACATATCCTGCGTCACCTTAGTGATGTTTTCTGGTGTTTCAATCTTGACCTCAAGTGGCGACTTGTCACCTAGTTTCTGAATCTTGGCTGATGAATACAACTGTAAACTAGAGTCATTTGCTACATTCATGATTTTAGAATAGACATCAGGTGTCATGGTCTTGAGTTCTTTGGTATCTGTTGAGGAATTGTAACCTAATTTCTTAAGGGTTTGATTTTTTTGGTCTTCAGATAGTGAAGAACCTAGGACATATTCAGGTTGGACATAGGTTTCATCGATAACTTTTTGTACATCTGTTGCTGCATGGGCGCTATTCATAGCTGTTACTGCCCACAAGACCGCAGCACTAGTCAGAAAGAGTTTCTTTCTCATGGGGAATTTCCTCCTTTACCTTTCTAGAGTAATATATCTATCTTAAAGAAAACTTATAGCAAAAACACCTGGACTAGCCAGATGTCGAAAAGAGAGTGAAACATTTGATGATGTAAAGGTTGAGTTGCACTTGTCTAGAATAGTAATAGTTTCCTCCATTTACATAGAGTTCTGCACCGTGAAAAATGGAAATGGGGTGAATATAACTATAAGTCTTTCCAGTGGTATTACCCAGCAAGGGAGCAACAGTCTCACGAGAGTACTGTTTGGCCAGTGCAAGTGTATTTTCCTTGCCATTTTGGGCTATAAAATCGATATAGGCAGGTCCAAAATTATAGGCTTGCACAGCCGTCCAAACATCAACACCCTTTTTCTGGGCCAGATAGAGATTGTCTGTCAGAGTTTGTACACCTTGCCGAATGCTGGAGGCATTATCATTGATAGTGTTGGTGGAGCCACTTGCAGACTCACTGGACTGCATGACATCGCCTTCTTTTCCTTTTGTTTCGGTATAAATCATAGCGAGCACGAGCTCTTCGTTTGCTGGGGTGTCTTTTTCACTCAAGATTTCTCGCACCATGGGTTGATAGGTCATAACTTGTTTGACATCTTGGTGAACGCGGTAAGCTTTATAGCCAGCAAAAAGGAAGACTGCTAGTACAAGCACTCTTCGAATTCGTTTAAACATTATTTACTTTGGATATCCTCGATATTTTTGATTAAGATAGAGTAAGTTCCATTGTCATTTTGGATAAACTCGACCGATTCTGCGTCTTGATAGACGTTATTGGGAACAATGAGCTCAATTCCATTTGACAAGGAAAGTTTTTGGTTTTCAAATTTCTTTAGCTGACGACTGGCATCAATTTCATCAAACTGAACAGGTTCTGGGACAGCTTCTTTGACTTGGTCAATAAAGCTCAAACGAGCCGTCAGATTGTTGTCAAAAAGGTCGTTAGCCAATTTTTCAGGTGACAATTCATTGCTTTCTTCTAGGTTGTTGAAAATTGCTGATTTGACCTTAGATTGAAATTGAAAATCATCTGTGTTAAAAGTCTCAGCAATTCTCTGGGCTGTTTTTTCCAGTTCCTTGATGGATTTCTTAGGTGAAATCTTAGGGGCGACAGCAAGAAGATTTTCTGAAAAATAGTTCAAGAAAGTCCCGTTGTACTTGATTCGTTTTTCAATCAGATGGTACTTGCGACTTTGAAGATTAACCACCAAGGCCTCATCAGCACCTGTTCCAAATCCAGGTAAGTTATTCTGAGTTAGCTTGATTGGATTATCAACTTCTCCACCGAGGTGAGTCAGGGTCTCACGCAGTGCAATTCGCAAGAAAGCGAAATGTTCCACGCCTTCTTTAGAAAATTGCACAAAAATCAAGTCATTGGTCTTGAGGTTTTCAGAAATACTGAACTCTTCTTTCCAGAGATTCGTCAGTGTTACTGATGTCTCCAATAAATCATCTGTGATGTGATTGAAGAAGGGATTTTCTTCTTCGAAAATCCCAGTCTTGGCTTCATCTGAATACACACGTTCAATTTTTTTACGCAGGTATTCTTCGATTTTTGGAGTGATATTGAGAAACTTATCCGCTAGGAACAGCTCGGTATCATCTGGACTGAACTGATGGATAATGGCTTTCTTAATATAAATGTCCATAAAATTTTTAGTCCTCGTATAATGGAAAGGCATCTGTCAATGCTTTGACTTCACTTCTCACTTCTTCTAAGACAGCCTCATTTTCTGCATTTTTAAGGGTTTTAATGATGAGTTCAGCCACTTTGCGACTTTCTTCTTCACCAAATCCACGTGCAGTAATGGCTGCTGCTCCGATACGAATCCCACTTGTCTTAAATGGTGACAAAGTTTCGTAAGGGATTGAGTTTTTATTTAAGGTAATATTGACTTCATCCAGCAAGTTTTGAGCAACTTTGCCGTTTTCTACAACTTTAGTCACATCCACTAGGAAGAGGTGATTTTCAGTTCCGCCAGAAATGATACGGAAATCAGGGTCTTGCAAGAAGACATCTGCCATAGCCTTGCTGTTCTTGATAACATTAGCAGCATATTCCTTGAAGGCTGGATCTAATACTTCTTTAAAGGAAACTGCCTTAGCAGCCACAACATGTTCCAAAGGACCACCTTGAATACCAGGGAAAATAGCTGAATTGATCTTCTTAGCTAGGTCTTCATCGTTGGTCAAAATCAAACCACCACGTGGTCCACGAAGGGTTTTGTGGGTCGTTGTTGTCGTGATGTGAGCGTATGGCACTGGGCTTGGATGTAAACCAGCTGCAACCAACCCAGCGATATGGGCCATATCTACCATGAGCTTAGCCCCTACAGCATCAGCAATTTCACGGAATTTTGAGAAATCGATAATTTGAGAATAGGCTGAAGCACCTGCTACGATCAATTTGGGTTTGACTTCTTTGGCTTGTTTCAAAATAGCATCAAAGTCCAAGAGTTCCGTTTCAGGGTCCACGCTATAAGAAACAAAGTTGTAGGTTTGACCAGAGAAGCTAACTGGAGCTCCGTGGGTCAAGTGTCCACCTGCTGCCAAATCCATCCCCATAACTGTATCACCTGGTTCAATCAAGGCCATGTAAGCCGCACAGTTGGCTTGGCTTCCTGAGTGAGGTTGGACATTGGCAAATTTAGCGCCGAAAATTTCTTTTGCGCGTTCAATAGCAAGAGTCTCTACCACGTCTACAACATCAGTTCCACCATAATAACGGCGTCCTGGGTAGCCTTCGGCGTATTTATTCGTCAAGATAGACCCTTGAGCTGCCATAACAGCCTTGGAAACTACGTTTTCCGAAGCAATCAACTCAATGTTGTTTTGTTGGCGTTTTTCTTCTTTGGCAATAGCATTCCATAGATCAGCATCGTACGCTTTAAAATCATCTTTGTCAAAAATCATAGGTCTTCTCCTTTATAGTGTGACAGGTCCTTTAGTTTGTTTTAGAATATGAAAACAAACTAAAAGATGCGAATAAACCGTTTCTGCACTTTATCACAAGTATAACCAACTTTTTCATAAAATGCATGAGCTCCCAGACGATGATCAGCAGAGTTTAAACGGATAAACCCATAGCCACGTCTTTTTGCTTCTTGATCCAACCCTTTTAGCAAGTTTTTACCAATACCTTGCCCTTGTGCTTGAGGTGAAACTGCTAAGGCTAAAATATTAAATCCTGCTTTGGAATAGAGGGATTCATAGACCTCAGCGTGGACATATCCAAGTAGGACATGACTGACTTCATCCTCATAGCCAAGTAGGAAATGATGGGAATCCTGAGATAGTCTAGCTAGTTGACTAGCTGTGTCCTCTGGACTAAAAGAATAGCCTAAGGCTTCTTGGTTAATCTCACATATAGCTTTTACATCAGTTTCTCTTAAATTTCTTAGCATTTCATGCCTCCTCAAAAGAAATCTCTGGCAACCGAGCAAGAATATCTTCTCGCTTAATGGCCCCTTGGCGTAAGATTTTCACCTTGTCTCCAGACAAGTCCAAAATAGTTGAATCTTGTCCAGTTAGAAAAGCATCGTCTTCCAGTCCCAGAACCTCTTGATCAAAATCCTTCAGAATTTGTTCAAAGGTTACCCCACTTGCCTGACCTGAAATATTGGCAGACGGCCCAATCAAGGGCCCCGTCTCTCTAATTAAATCTAGTGTAATGGGGTGACTGGGCATTCGAAATCCAACAGTCGCGAGACCAAAATTGACCCAATAGGGAACTCGGTCATTAGCTTCAAGGATAATGGTCAAGGGACCTGGTAAAAAGGTCTCTACAAGTTTTTGTAGATAAGTTGGCTGATTCTTTGAAAAGTACAAGATATCCTCTAAAGAGGCAACATTGAGATTGAGCGCCTTGTCTCTAGGTCGACGTTTGAGTTGGTAAACATGATCAACTGCTTTTTCGTCTAGAGCCTTGGCAAAAAGACCGTAAACCGTTTCTGTAGGCAGAACGACAGCTCCACCATTTTCTAACTCTTGTCTAACCCTGTCCATCATCAACTACAACCATCCTATCTTGACCAAATTGGTCTTTAAGTGTTCTTACTCGTTTTTCAGGAAGATGTTTCCTAAAAAGTTCAGGAACACTTTGACCTTGCTTGTATCCAATTTCAAGGTAAATCTTACCACCGTCTTTGAGATAGTCTCTTGCATCTTCCGCAATTCTACGGTAAATGGCTAGACCATTCTCATCTGCAAAGAGAGCTAGATGAGGCTCCGAATGCAAGACATTCAAGCCGACCTCTGACTCATCTTCACGAGAGATATAGGGTGGATTGGAAACAATTATATCATATTTTTCAGAAATTTCTGTAAAACAGTCAGATTTTTTTAAAAATATTTGAAGATTTTGCTTTTTAGCATTTTCGCTAGCTAAATCTAAAGCATCTTGGGAAATATCCGCTGCCACTACTGACCAATTTGGTCTGTTTTTTGCTAGAGCTAGAGCAATAGCTCCGCTACCTGTACCGATATCCAGAACTGAAAGATTCGTCTCAGGATTTTCAGCTAGAATGAGCTCCACCAACTCTTCCGTCTCTGGACGAGGGATCAATACTCGCTCATCAACTGTTAACTGCATTCCATAAAAATCTGCCTGTCCAATGATATACTGAGCTGGTTTATGAGCTGCTAACTGTTGGAAAATTCCGTTTACAAATATTTCTTCCTCTTCCGTCACTTCCTGCTGGAGGGCAAAAACAAAGTCTGTAAAAGAGAGATTTTTTAGGCTACGATAGACAAAAGAGAGGCTTTCTGCTTCCTCTCCTTGTCTTATCAACTCTTCTTCAAAATCTGAAAATAATTGAGCTAATTTCATTACTTGTTTAATTCTTCTAATTTTTGTGTTTGGTCATAAAGAACCAAAGCATCCACAACTTCATCCAATTTACCGGACAAAATGGTATCTAGTTTTTGGAGGGTCAAGCCGATACGGTGGTCTGTGACACGGTTTTGTGGGAAGTTATAAGTACGAATCCGTTCTGAACGGTCACCAGTACCGATTGTCGACTTACGCTCAGCATCTTGTTCATCTTGTGCAATTTGTGCGAAGTGGTCAGCGACACGCGCGCGGATGATTTTCATGGCCTTCTCACGGTTCTTCTGCTGCGTACGTTCTTCCTGCATCTCAACCTTAATATTGGTTGGCAAGTGAACGATACGAACAGCAGTCGCAACCTTGTTGACGTTCTGTCCACCAGCACCTGATGCGTGGTAGATGTCAACACGAAGGTCTTTTGGATCGATATCGTATTCTACTTCTTCCACTTCAGGCATGACAAGAACTGTGGCTGTCGAAGTATGTACACGGCCTTGGCTTTCTGTCACAGGAACACGTTGCACTCGGTGGGCACCTGATTCATACTTGAGTTTAGAGTATACAGACTGACCCGAAACCATAGCAACCACTTCTTTGAAACCACCGACACCGTTCATAGAAGCTTCCATAACTTCAAAGCGCCATCCTTGGGCTTCTGCATACTTTTGGTACATGGTTAGCAAATCCCCAGCGAAAAGTGCTGCTTCATCTCCACCAGCTGCTCCACGGATTTCTAGGATGATGTTCTTGTCATCGTTTGGATCCTTTGGAAGGAGCAAGATCTTCAGTTTTTCTTCGTATTCTTCTTTTTCAGCCTTGGCATCTTTCAATTCTTGCTTAGCCATTTCTTCCAAATCCGCATCTCCGCCCGATTCCTTAATCATCTCTTCGGCATCAACGATATTTTGAAGGACTTGTTTGTACTCACGGTAGGCTGTTACCGTGTCACGAGTTGAAGCTTCTTCTTTTGAAAGCTCCATGAAACGCTTGGTGTCTGAAACGACATCAGGGTCACTCAACAATTCACCTAGTTCTTCATAACGGTCTTCTACAGCTTGTAGTTGATCATAGATATTCATTTTTTCTCCTTATTTCTCAATTGTTAGATCATAGATTGCTACTACTTCGTTCTCGGATATTTCCCCAGTTTCTTTGAATCCATAACTGAGGTAACAAGATCTTGCATGTTCATTTTCTGGTTCATAAGACAACCAAAGTTTATTGCCTAAACCTGCTGGCGCTGTCTGAACATAGTCTAGCACTTCATCCATAATTGGTTTAAAATATCCTTGATTTTGAAGATTCTTAT
Organism: uncultured Streptococcus sp.; assembly: GCF_963516575.1. Lineage (GTDB taxonomy): Bacteria > Bacillota > Bacilli > Lactobacillales > Streptococcaceae > Streptococcus. Next base: position 11,818 of record NZ_CAUQCP010000035.1, on the reverse strand, counting down.
CAATCATAAAACGAAATAGTAAATAATTTCCACTACTAATTCCGATCTTTTTATCATAAGCTATCATCACAAATCCTATGATTGCATCATTATTATAAACTGCCAATGGAGCTACAAAATCTCCATTTTTAGTGTAGACGTATGCTTCAGCTAAACTAATTGCGTTGGTTGCAATGAATTGTTTTTGATATTCCTTGACATCCAAATTCAAAACATCAAAATAATTTTCCATTGTGACATCTCTTAGTTCAATTGTCATAGTTTTGCTCCTTGTTAGAGGTTATCATTGGCGCAAAATAATGTTTACGACAAACCGAGATATAGGTTTCATTTCCACCGATTTGAATCTGCTCACCATCATAAACGGGCAGTCCATCCTGTGTACGCAAGACCATAGTCGCCTTTTTCTTGCAATACTGGCAAATAGTCTTGATTTCTTCGATCTTGTCTGCTAAAAGCAAGAGATATTTGGAACCTTCGAACAATTCATTGCGAAAGTCATTTTTCAAACCAAAGGCCATGACGGGTATGTCTAACTCGTCCACAACACGAGCTAGGTCGTAAACATGGTGACGCTTGAGAAACTGGGCTTCATCGACCAAAACACAGTAAGGCTTTTCTGGTAGGTCTCGGATATAACCGAAGATATCCGTCGTTTCCTCAATCGCAAGGGCAGGGCGTTTCATGCCAATACGACTCGACACATAGCCAACACCGTCACGCGTATCCAGAGCCGAGGTCATAATGACAACACCTTTTCCTTGCTCCTCATAGTTATAGGCCACTTTGAGAATCTCAATGGTCTTACCAGAGTTCATGGTCCCATAACGATAATACAACTGTGCCATGCTTCTTGCTTCACGTCCATTTCTAAATTTTTGCTACATTCTAGTATATCATAATTTTCTTAAGCTTTAAACGGCAAAATGTGGTAAAATAGAAGAAATCAAAAACTAGTGGAGGAAGCTATTATGCCATTTGTACGCATCGATTTATTTGAAGGACGCACGCTCGAGCAAAAGAAAGCTCTTGCTAAGGAAGTGACGGAAGCTGTTGTCCGTAATACTGGAGCCCCTCAATCAGCCGTTCATGTCATCATCAACGACATGCCAGAAGGAACTTACTTCCCACAAGGGGAAATGCGTACCAAATAAGCTAGCTTAAGCAGAATTGCTTAGGCTTTTTCAATCTCCAAGTGGCATCCATTGAAGAAATAGTTTAAATTTGTTACAATTTGAAAGGATACTTGGAAGAATTTCCAAGAAAAGAGCTATTAATTAAAGGAAATATTATGATTACACGTGAATTTGATACCATCGCTGCTATCTCTACTCCACTAGGTGAAGGAGCCATTGGTATTGTCCGCTTGAGCGGAACTGACAGTTTTACCATTGCGCAAAAAATTTTTAAAGGGAAAGACTTGAGTCAGGTTGCTAGCCACACTCTTAACTACGGTCACATCGTTGACCCTCAAACTGGTAAGGTTATGGACGAGGTTATGGTTGGGGCTATGAAGTCTCCAAAGACCTTCACTCGTGAGGATATTATCGAGATCAACACCCACGGTGGGATTGCGGTAACCAATGAGATTCTCCAGCTGGCTATCCGTGAAGGAGCTCGGTTGGCAGAACCTGGAGAATTTACTAAACGTGCCTTTCTAAACGGTCGCGTAGACTTGACACAGGCTGAGGCGGTGATGGACATCATCCGTGCCAAAACTGACAAGGCCATGAACATTGCAGTTAAGCAATTAGACGGCTCCCTTTCTGACCTCATTAATAATACTCGGCAAGAAATCCTCAATACTCTTGCCCAAGTCGAGGTCAATATCGACTATCCTGAGTATGACGATGTTGAAGAAGCCACTACTGCTGTTGTCCGCGAGAAGACTCTAGAGTTTGAACAGTTGCTAACCAATCTGCTTAGGACAGCTCGTCGCGGTAAAATCCTCCGTGAAGGAATTTCAACTGCCATCATCGGCCGTCCCAACGTTGGAAAATCCAGCCTCCTCAACAACCTCTTGCGTGAAGACAAGGCAATCGTAACCGATATTGCTGGTACGACACGTGATGTCATTGAAGAATACGTCAACATCAACGGTGTTCCTCTAAAATTGATTGACACAGCTGGTATTCGTGAAACGGATGATATCGTTGAACAAATCGGTGTCGAGCGTTCGAAAAAAGCCCTCAAGGAAGCTGACCTAGTACTACTAGTGTTAAATGCTAGTGAACTGCTGACAGCCCAAGATCGCCAACTCCTAGAAATCAGTCAGGAGACTAATCGCATTATTCTTCTTAATAAAACCGACCTGCCTGAAGCGATTGAAACTTCGGAACTACCTGAAGACGTTATTCGTATTTCAGTCCTTAAAAACCAAAACATCGACAAGATTGAAGAGAGAATCAACAACCTCTTCTTTGAAAATGCTGGTTTGGTTGAGCAAGATGCTACCTACTTATCTAACGCCCGTCACATTTCCCTAATTGAAAAGGCTGTTGAAAGCCTACAGGCTGTTAATGAAGGGCTGGAACTAGGTATGCCAGTTGACTTGCTTCAAGTTGACTTGACCCGTACTTGGGAAATTCTCGGAGAAATCACTGGAGATGCTGCTCCTGATGAACTCATTACCCAGCTCTTTAGCCAATTCTGTTTAGGAAAATAAGAAAAATCCATGATCGTTGTTCCGGTCATGGATTTTATTGTCTTTATTAGTAATCTGGTCTTAAGACCCCTGTTACGGTTGCTTTAGTCGCTTCGTAATCGCCATCTACAACAACCTTTATAATGCGTTTGGCATCTTCTTCTGGTGCTGGAACTAGAGGTAATCGAGTTGGACCAGCTTCAAATCCCATATAGTTGAGAACGGCCTTGACAGGAGCAGGACTTGGATAAGAGAAGAGGGCATTGACTTTAGGGATGAATTTACGCTGAATAGCCGCTGCTTTCTTCATATCGCTTTCTGCAATGGCAGTGAACATCTCGTGCATCTCATCCCCATTTGTATGGGATGCAACAGAAATGACCCCGTCCGCACCAAGGTTCATGGCATGGAAAGCATCTCCATCCTCACCTGTATAAATCAAGAATTCTTCAGGCTTGTGCTCAATCAAGTAAGCCATATTAGCCAAGCTAGTACATTCTTTGACACCAATGATATTTGGATGGTCAGCCAAACGAAGCATAGTTTCTGGAGTTAATTCAACAACCACACGCCCAGGAATGTTATAGATAATAATTGGTAGGTCGGAAGCATCTGCAATCGCCTTAAAGTGCTGATACATCCCTTCTTGAGAAGGTTTGTTGTAGTAAGGTACAATAGCGAGTCCAGCAGCAAAGCCGCCAAATTCTGCTACTTCTTTAACGAACTCGATAGAGTCACGCGTATCATTGGTACCCACACCCGCAATCAAAGGAACGCGTCCATTGACAATCTTTTGTACAGCCGCAAAGAGTTCCAACTCCTCATCGTGGGTCAAAGTTGGACTCTCAGCAGTCGTTCCTGCGAGAAGAATTCCATCCGTATGATGGGCCAATAAATGCTCAATCAAGGCTGGAATAGCATCAAAGTTGATGGAACCATCCTCGTGGAAGGGAGTAATAAAGGCTGTGATGATTTTACACTCTTTTAAATCTTGATAAGACATGAAAACACCTCTCTATTTCAAAGAAGGAGTTCATCTGAACTCCTAAACGATATGACTATTTTAATTCAAATTTCAATTCAGCTGTTGGACGAACCAAGCCACGTTCATGAAGAGTTTCAGCAATCTGAACTGAGTTCCAAGCAGCACCTTTGAGAAGGTTATCTGAAACAACCCACATGTGGATTCCTTTTTCAGCATCCAAGTCTTTACGAATACGACCAACAAAGGTATCACGTGAACCAACTGCATTGATAGCTTGAGGATAGATTTGATGAGCTACATCATCTTCAAGAACAGCACCTGGGAAGGCTGAGATAGCTGCTTTTACTTCTTCGATTGGAGCCACTTCTTTTGTTTCGATGTAAACAGACTCAGAGTGAGCTGACAAGACTGGAATACGCACACATGTTGCAGATACTGCAATGCTATCATCTTCCATAATTTTCTTAGTTTCCTTGGTCATCTTCATCTCTTCGTATGTGTAATCATTGTCAGTGAAGACATCAATTTGTGGAAGAGCATTAAAAGCGATAGGATAATGTTTCTTATCACCACCTGAAGGCAAGATTTCTGCATGCAAATCACGTGGGTTTACACCATCATTCAAGACTTCACGAAGTTCACGTTGTGTCTCAAGAATTGCTCCCATACCAGCACCTGAAACGGCTTGGTAAGTTGAAACAATGATACGGTCCAAGCCCCATTTTTGGCGAACTGGCTCAAGAGCCACCATCATTTGGATTGTTGAACAGTTAGGGCAAGCAATAATCCCGTTGTGGGCATCAAGTGCGTGAGCATTGACCTCTGGAACAACCAAAGGAACATCTGGATTTTGACGGAAGTAAGATGTATTATCTACTACTACTGCGCCAGCTTTAACTGCGTATGGTGCATACTTAGCTGATGTAGAACCACCTGCTGAAAAGAGAGCAATATCAACTCCCTCAAAAGCTGTTTCAGTCGTTTCTTCAATCGTAATATCTTGGTCTTTAAATTTCAAAGTCTTACCCGCTGAACGTGCAGAAGCAAGTAAACGAATTTTATCGATTGGAAGTGTTGATTCTTCCAACATTTTTATCATCTGAGCTCCGACAGCACCTGTCGCGCCGACTACAGCAACTGTATATCCCATAAATAACCTCTTTCGGAATTTTCTAAAAATTTCTATAATAGATGTATTATACTACTTTTTTCATGAATTGCAAAGCTTTTTCATTATTTTTTGGAAAATAAAAATCCCCAGTCGCTAGACCAGGGACTAAGAGGCATCTCCATGTGATGAGCAGGTTCACACAACTCATCAAGGTCCGCTCCTGCGTTATGACCTCCTTATGCTCAATAGTAGTCCGAAGACTACTTATCGACTCATCGCGTCTATTATTCTACTAAAGAGAATGACTTTTGTCAACAGACAAAACTCTTTATACTCTTCGAAAATCTCTTCAAACTTCGTCAGCGTCGCCTTACCGTATATATGGTTACTGACTTCGTCAGTTTCATCTACAACCTCAAAAACATGTTTTGAGCTGACTTCGTCAGTTCTATCTGCAACCCCAAAGCAGTGCTTTGAGCAACCTGCGGCTAGCTTCCCAGTTTGCACTTTGAAAAATTTGGGGCAGACATAACAAAAACCCTTGTAAATCAAGGGCTTTTCTGTTTCTTTCATGCTAATTGCCGGGATTGAACCGGCGACCTCATCCTTACCATGGATGCGCTCTGCCAACTGAGCTAAATCAGCTTACTTGAAAAGTATACTATAATCAGAAAATTTTGTCAAGGTTTCCTTAGAAATTTTCCATAGGAAAAAGCCAGGTAAAGGCTACCTAGCTTGTCTTCTTCTATTTGCTTAAATCGATTCGACGACCAATTTTACCAATGATAATCGCACCAATAATTAATGAGGCAAATTCACCGATACCTGTTGTAAACCAAGTGAGGAAGAGTGGTAATTGCGCTACGATATTCAACTCGGCAGCAATTGTAAACATGGAAATTGAAAAGAGGATTGAAAAGAAGAAATGATCTTTTCGAATCAATCCGTTAAAGAGATAATCCTTGCTGTATTTTGCAAAAAGCCAAACACCTAGACTGAGGAATACTAGGGTTGATCCACCACCAACAAAGACATCTAGCAGTCCGAAGCTAAAAAAATTAGCAATCATACAACCGATGGTAACTCCGATGATGTACTTAGGATTGTAAAAAGCCATAAAGTTCATCATTTCTGAAATACGAAACTGATAAGCACCATAGCTGATGGCATTTAGGGGTGGTGTGACAGTTAAAACGACATAGATAGCAGCAACGATTGCAATATCTGCAACATCACGAATAGTTAATTTTTTCATGTTTTCTCCTTTGGCGGTTTCCCGCGTGTAATATGCTTGGTGAAAGAAGCTAAGCACCAAGGGTTGATTCAATCAACCTTACTAGTATAGCACAATAGCCTGCTTTATGCTATACTAAAAACATGAAAATTCGTATTCAAAAATTTCTTAACAATGAAATCTTAGCCTATCTCTTTTTTGGCCTTGCAACAACTCTAGTTTCGATTCTCTCACGACTAGTCATTTATCAACTAACACACAAAGAACTTCTCGCTACTGCTCTAGCGAATAGTATCGGTATCCTCTTTGCCTTTATCACAAATGATACGATTGTGTTTAAGCAAGCAAGGAAGAATCGAATTATCCGTTTAGTGAAATTTTCTCTTGCTCGCCTTTCTACTTTTCTGTTAGATTTGCTCTTTACTTTTCTGTTTGTAACTCAATTCCCTCATATCATAGGGCAATTTGTAAACGAAAATCCTGATAAGGTAAATGCAATTGAAACGATAATTGCACAATTATTGATAATTATTCTTAATTACATTTTAAGTAAGGTCTATGTTTTTAACAAATAAAACTTCTGAGCATATATCTTGCAAGCTTTTCTTAATCAATATATAATAAATAGTAAAAATTTTGGAAAGGAATTATGAAAATGTTAAAGGATCTTAAAGCATTTTTGCTTCGTGGTAATGTTGTCGACCTTGCTGTCGGTGTGATCATTGCCTCTGCTTTTGGTGCTATTGTAACTTCATTCGTTAACGATATCATCACTCCACTTCTATTGAATCCTGCCTTGGAAGCTGCGAAAGTACAAAACATCGCTGAGCTTGCATGGAATGGTGTTACATATGGTAAATTCTTGAGTGCTATTATCAACTTCCTTGTTGTAGGTACTGTTCTCTTCTTTGTAATTAAAGCAATGGAAAAAGCTCAAAGCCTTACTAAAAAAGAAGAAGTTGCTGAGGAAGCTCCAGCTGCTCCAACTGAGTTGGAAGTACTTCAAGAAATCAAAGCTCTTCTTGAGAAAAAATAATCGATTAAAAGGATCTAGCGCAAAGCTAAATCCTTTTTTCTTTACTCTTTGGGTAACTTGCCTGCTTTTTCAAGCATTTTTTTGATAAGATAAGGCATCTTAACATTCTCCCGCCCTTTTTTCTCAATCAGTTTTTTCACAAATTCAGGCATTTGTAAATCTTGAGATTCGGCCAAGATATTTTTAGTCTCATCTGAAGGAACTAATTCATCAAAGGTTTCTTCTTCTGGGAGAAATTCCTTAAACTCCTGATGTTCATTAGCTCTGACTGTATTGACCAAGGCATCAATCAAGCGAGAATCCGTATTTGGCATTGGTGGACGATGGTAGTTGACACCCAATTCCTGACACAAGTCATAACATTCCACATCATTATCAAACAAGACTTCAATGTGCTCACTGATAAAACTAATAGGTACAAAAATATAATGCTCTGGATGTTCTGTCTGTTCTCTGAGGTATTCTAATACATCTGGCTTAATCCAAGGAATCCCGATATCACTCTCACTTTGCCAGGTATTTGTATATTGTTCGGAACTCAAACCTAGTTTTTCAGCGACTAACTTGCTATTTTCAAAAATTTGATCGATATAAGGATCGCCAAAATCCAAGGCAAAAATGGGCACACTGTGGGCTGAAAAGATGACTTTAAAGCTATCCTGTTTTACTTTTTCTTTTAAAATATTAGCAATTTCATCTGCCCAATAGTTTAAGAGTGCTTCTTCTTGATACCAGTCCTTAATGACCAAAAATTGAATTTGTTTGCTTTCTAAAAATTTCTCGTATCCCATGACAGAGTAAAAAGAATAATGGGGCTCCAAAATCAAGCAAATACACTGTTCAATGCCGTCTGCTTCCATCTGACCAATCACATCTGGAATAAAGGGACTAGAAAACTTATTAGCAAAATAGACACTGTATTCATTTCCCAATCTAGCTTCTACCAAGGCAACCTCTTCACGGGTAATTTTTTGCAGAGGGGTCCCTCCAATTAGCACATAATTGTCATAAAGGGTTTGAATCTCGTGATTTTGAGGTCTCACTCCACGACGAATATTTGTGAAAAAATCAGCCACACCTTCAAAGGTAATCTCTTCTGGCGAACCGAAGGTCATCATTAAAATTGCTTTTTTCATAACTACTTCCTTGTGATATTCTTATCAAGTATATTTTATCATTAATTTATTAATAAGTAAACGCCAAGATAGTGACATTCTCACTCTTTTGTCTTTTGTTTTTCTCTTCTTTCTATGATACAATGGAAAAAAATAAATTCAAAAGGAGTTTTTAATGACTTACCCAAATCTCTTGGATCGCTTCCTAACCTACGTTAAGGTCAACACGCGCTCTGATGAACACTCTACTACTACTCCAAGTACGCAGAGTCAGGTTGACTTTGCAACCAATGTTCTAATTCCTGAAATGAAACGTGTTGGACTTCAAAATGTTTACTATCTACCGAATGGTTTTGCGATTGGTACCTTGCCAGCCAATGATCCATCGTTAACACGTAAAATTGGCTTCATTTCCCACATGGATACTGCTGATTTTAATGCCGAAGGAGTCAATCCACAGGTAATTGAAAACTACGATGGTGGTGTGATTGATCTTGGAAATTCTGGTTTCAAACTGGATCCAGCTGACTTTAAGAGTCTGGAGAAATATCCAGGACAAACGCTCATTACAACTGATGGAACAACCTTACTAGGTGCTGATGACAAGTCAGGGATTGCTGAAATTATGACTGCTATTGAATATCTGACTGCCCATCCTGAAATCAAACACTGTGAGATTCGTGTTGGTTTTGGTCCAGATGAGGAAATCGGTGTTGGTGCTAATAAATTTGATGCAGAAGATTTTGATGTGGATTTTGCCTACACTGTTGATGGCGGCCCATTAGGTGAACTTCAGTACGAGACCTTCTCAGCAGCTGGGGCTGAATTGCATTTCCAAGGTCGTAATGTCCACCCTGGTACTGCAAAGGGACAGATGGTAAATGCTCTGCAATTAGCAATTGATTTCCATAATCAACTCCCAGAGAATGACCGACCTGAGTTAACGGATGGTTACCAAGGTTTCTATCATCTTATGGATGTAACAGGTAGTGTTGAGGAGGCGAGTGCTAGCTACATCATTCGTGATTTTGAAAAGGATGCCTTTGAAGCTCGTAAGAAAGCTATGCAAGCAATCACTGACAAAATGAATCAAGAACTTGGTAGCGACCGTGTCACACTAAACTTGACTGACCAGTACTACAATATGAAAGAAGTCATTGAAAAAGACATGACTCCAATTACCATTGCTAAGGCCGTTATGGAGGACTTAGGGATCAAGCCTATTATTGAACCAATCCGTGGTGGAACAGACGGCTCTAAAATTTCCTTTATGGGAATCCCAACTCCAAATATCTTTGCAGGCGGAGAGAACATGCACGGACGTTTTGAATACGTCAGCCTTCAGACCATGGAACGTGCAGTTGATACCATCATTGGTATCGTAGCTTATAAAGACTAAAAAGACGAGGTAGCTCAGCTACTTCGCCTTTCTTTTTATTGAGCTGGTTTTTCTTGATTTCCAGTACTTGTTGTAGATTCTATTGTTTCCTTTTCTGAAGTTGATTCAGCAGGCTTAGAATCTCTTGTGTTGCTTGGTTTGCTTTCGTCGCTTGCAGTTTCACTGTTAGATTCAGATGCTACTGGTGCTTCGGTTGCTGTACTTGCAATTGGTTGATTCTCTGCACTTGTGCTATCAGCATTCGATTTAGCATTTGTTGCTGGAGTTGCTTCCTCACTTGCTCTTGATTTTGACTTGATTTCTTGAGTCAAGGCTACTATTGTTTTCGCTAATTCAAGTAAAGCTTCTTTATCATTATTTTTCACATCATCATCAAGTTGATCGAATAGTTTATCAACTTTATCAAATTCTTCATTTGAACCATTGTTATCTTCTAAATACTTATGTAATGAGTTGATATATCCATAGAGTTGTTTATGTAGATTAATTATTTGTGGATCTTGTTGCGCAGTCTCTTTCTCTTTTTGTAGAGTAGCTACAATACGTTTCAAGAGATCGTTAACCTGGACATTGATTTCATCCAAATCTGCATCAGCCTTGCTAGCTGCAACTTTTAGATTTTCTACTTCTTCTGCCAAGGATTGTCTGATTCCCACTTCTTTAACTTGAGCTAAGAATTGCTCTGCTTTGGTTAAGATAGTTTCAACTTGCTCTTTGCTAACATGATTGACATGTTCTTCTTTCTTAAGATCAGGATAGATTTCTTTCAGGAATTCATAAATTGCTTGCTTAGCAGATTGACTATCAACTGTTTCTTTATCTAAAACTGTTTCATTTACTTTTGCAGTAGCTGGCTGATTTTTCAAAGCCTCTTCTACTTCTTGTTTTGTTTGGTAAATGCTTGGGAACAGTTTATTCAAGTCCACAGCCTTACGGAAAGATTGTGATTGATATAAAGTCAAAGTCAAATTAGCAACTTTATTACGAAGCTCATCACTTAAACGACTATCATTTACGTGCTCATAGAAGTACTTGATGTATTCCACTGTTGTATCACCAGTACGATCATTAAAATCTTGAAGAGCTTGAAGTTGTGATTCAATCGCTACTAAACCAACCTCATCTTTAGCCAACTTAGCTTCTTGGAGTCGAACTAGAAGGTCTTTTTTCGGAAGTCCATAAGAGTCAGTATCTAGTGTATTGATTTTATCAATCAAGGTCTGATATTTCTTATCTAAAGCACTTGTTTCGACTGGTTTGACACTTTCATCAATATGGATATATTGCTTATCAAAGAGGTCAAGTCTTGCAAGATAACCCGCAGTAGAGTTGGTTGCAAGTTTCTTCATACTCTCAGTAAATTGACCCAAAGCCAACTCAATCTGTCTTTGTTTAATTGGTTGACCTTGATAAATCGTTCTACTTTCAGCTAGAAGTTGATCTACTTTTGCCAAGACTGCCTTCTCATCAAAATCTCCAGGTTGATAGTTGGATTGGAGAGCTGGAATCTTGTTTTTCAAAGCTACTTCATAGCCCTTGGTTTGAACCTTGATGTAGTGATTGTGGTCGCCATGAGGAATCACAAAACTACCATTTTCCACCTGTAAGCTATAAGGAGACACACCATCACGTAAGGCAGTTGTATAGAGTTCATTTAAGAAATCAAGTTCTGGATTGCCAGTTTGGAGTGGAAGTCGAACATGTTCCTTACGAACAGCGTAGGGATGGATATGAGTCGGATCGTAGGCTTGGTCTGGATTTCCAAAGACAAAGAATCCGTTTGAAATTCTAATAGCTTCAAGTGGAACCCCGTAGGTCTTAGAAATATAAGCAATCTTTTCTTCATCGCTAGCATCTCTTGAGAAAGACTCTACCGTTTTAGCAAGAGGTTTTACAGGCTCTGCATCATGATGTGTTTTCAAATGGTCTTGCGCTGCCTTGATTTGCTCTGCTGTCAAATCTTTCTTGAAGAAATAATGATTGTGGTCACCGTGGGACATAACAAATCCTTGATCATCTTCACTGATAACTCGATTGGCATCAAAACCATGGCCGTGTTCTTCATGGTGATGACCATGTGCATCTTCATCATGATCATCATCGTCATCATGTGCTGGACTTGGTGTTACTGGCGTTTTACCTCTCAAATGATCTTGAGCTGCCTTGATTTGTTCTGGTGTCAAATCCTTCTTGAAGAAGTAATGATTGTGGTCGCCATGAGTCATGACAAATCCTGCCGCATCTTCACTGATAACTCGATTGGCATCAAAACCATGGCCGTGTTCTTCATGGTG
>NZ_CAUQCP010000034.1:0-26111 GCF_963516575.1 uncultured Streptococcus sp. | reverse complement strand
AAAAAGAAACCCAAATACAGAATTGTATTTGAATTTCTTAACTTAATGACATTGGCCCTCGCCTTCTTTTTAATTATTTTCAAAATAGGAATCAACCAACTCCTGAATTCTTCCTTCTTTGGCAGCAGGAATGGTATCTTCTAAAACAAAGTTCTTTCTACTGATATCTTGAGAGAGATTTCAAAAGATAAAATTAGTCGAGATGTTATAGATAATCTCAGATGGTGCAAATCCATAAACTTGGTTTTCTAAGATATGTTTTAAGCGTTCTTCAGAATTTGGAAATGCATCTTTCAAACCTTCGCTATTATATAGTCGCTTAACAAGTTCAGCAATATAGAGACCAGACTTCATGTACAAATCAATGAATGTCTTAGATGGATTATCAAAGATTCCTGGATTTTCTTTTTCAAGATCATCTACCATCCTCTTCACTACCCGTTTAGGAGTGAAAATCTGATTGGTTTTCTGTGGTGGAATATAGTCAAAAATATCTTCTTTTTGGTCTTTAAAATAATCCGCCAACTCCTCTTTCTTGCGAAGAAATTCTTGGATTGCTTCATCAAATGTTGCTCGATCAAAGAGATGTCCTGCAAAATCTTGTCCACCGTCTCTCAAATAACGAAATTGATCAATCGTAATACCAGTTACCTCAAAGAAGACTTGCTCAGGAACAAAGGTATCAAAATTATCAAGTGTTAGAGATTGATCAACATAAGCCATAATAAAACTTGGAATTGTTCGTGCAAATCCTCGAAGATGGTCACGAATCTCATCTTGAGCTGATTGTTTCAACTGCTCAACACGTTTTATCTCAACCTGTTCGATAAACTTCTCAGGCATTTTTTCCACTTCTTTTTTGAGTGTTTGCTCTAGTTTTTCTTTGTGAATGAGAGTATTTTCTTCTAAACGTTTATCAAAATCTTCTTGAATCTTATCCTTTTGCTCCTTATCAACTGCTTCTTTAATTTGTTGCTGCAATTCTTCCCTGATATGAGCTTCAGAAATTTTTCTTTCGATATCATTTTTTCGAATTTCATTCTCAAATGTTACTATAATTTGTTTCTTAATTTGCTCAGTTTCCCGAGTTTTTAGGTTGTATTCACCTTTCAAATCTTCTACAATCACTGAAGAAACGGTCTTGCTCAAATCATTAATTAGCTGTTTTTGAGTTCTGTCCTCATCCTTAGTGAACAAATCTGTCACAGATTGACTAAGTCCATAGACTTTTTCACCAAAAAGTCGCATTTGCTGATTAACTACGATTTCATGGTCTACTACTGCATTCCCCTCATCATCTACTGTAACATCTGAAAAATCTAATAAATCAGAAGGTGTTTGAAGCTTCCCTTCCTTTTCAACTGGCAGCTCATTTAAAATATCTAGAACTGTTTGACTAGCTTGAAAAATACCGCTGATATTATCAAATAATAGATTGGACATAAAGCCTCGTTTAAGAACTTCTCTAGCTTTTATCTGGCGAGGAATGGTTAGAACTGCCTTAGCATCAATTTCAACCATCTTACCAGCACGATCTTCAGCTATGACAGGGAAGAAATTTAGTAATTCTCTGATGTTTTCTTCACGAGTCGCAGAAGTCCCACCACCTCCTGCGGTTGCTAGTGATAAGTTGTTAGCAAACTCATCAAAGAGAATTAAGGTCCTTTCTGGTGCAAAGTCAAATACATAGGCTCTTTCTTTGCGGAAATGATTTCCTTTGCTATCGGTCCATGAATATGGGTTCTGAGCACGAAATGCAGCTTGCATATAAAGAGCTGGTGATTTCAAATTTGATAACATCAATACACCTGTCCACTCAGGGATAGTGACACCTGTCGTCAATTGACCGACGGATAGGGTGATGGTTTTGTCATTCTCTGCTATCGCTTTTCTAACCAAGTCTAAGGATTTGAGTTTGACTTTATCGTCTTCTTCGGACATGCGTCCGTCTCCAGCAGCTAGAACAATCTCATAATTTTCATAGATTGGGTGTTCTTCTAGTAGTGCTTTTAAGGCTTTAGCTGATGCTACACGTTCTAAAAGCCAAAAAGTATGCTTGAGTTCATTTCGAAGTTCTTTGGTTGAAAATGGATATTTTTCATTGCTCGATAGAGTATCTAACCAATTTCTGACATCTTGCTCATGAATAAATTTCCCTTTATCATCTGTAGCGAAAAATTCACTTAAGTCAAAAGCATAGTCAATATTTTCACCATCAAGCTGAGCGCCTTTTTCTAACTCTTCACCAATCATCTGAGACATTTGATAGGTAAAGAGATTTAACTGAGGTAAGGTTTCATATGGATTTTCCTCTTCTTGTTCAGAAGACCAAGTCGATTTAGCAGACTGTTCATCCGCATAAGACCAGTTATAGATTTGATCCTCTGTAAAATCTCCTTTGGCCAATGCCTTAAATGGTGTACCTGACAAATGCAGAGTGAAATTCCGTCGAATCTTATTAAAAGCTTGGTCTGTCTTAAAGGTATCAACTCCTTCGTGAGCCTCATCGATAACCAATAAATCCCAGTGGAGATCTGTAACCCATTTAAGTTTGTTATGCTCTCCACCTAGATAAGCAGAGCCTTTCAAGTCTTGAAGACTGATAAAAGCAAGTTGTCTTACATCGTCATCTAAAATACCAACAAATTCTTTTCGTGACAAGGTTGGACGACTCTTAAGGCTGTCTGATTCAGAAACAAACTTATAAGTCGTTTGACCTGCTATGAATGTTTCGAAATCATCATACCATGAGTTAGCTATTGCAGGTCTGTTGGTTACAATTAAGACATTGACAGCCTCCATCCGACGAGCTAGGTCATAGGTAGACAAGGTTTTACCAAAACGTGGCTTGGCATTCCAGAGGAACTTCCCTCCTGAGTGATTTTTGAGATAAGCTAAGGTCTTAGAAACTGCTTCTTCTTGCTCCTGTCGCAAGGTATAGTCCTGTCCTTTTCCAGGCTGATAGCCTGACAAATCATGCTGAACAAACTTATCAAAAAGATTTTTTGATTTTTCAGGAGTTCCATTAAAGTAAAACCATTCCGTCTTAGGACGACGTTCCACATCATGGAAAGAAAGGAAATGGTGAAAATCATGGTCCTTAAAAGTCTTTCCCTTATCAGGTTCTTCCGTATAAGCTGCATCTCCAGTCCATAAAACATCTGTATCTATATGAGCAGTATGCGTTTGCTCCTTGATACGTTGTGTGACATCACGTTCTGTATAACCAATCTTAATCCAGCCTTCATTACTGGTTACCGTAGGAGTGGTGTAGGCATAGATTTTAGGATGAATCTCTTTAGAGGTTTTAATTTCTACTGGCATAAGTATTCCTTTTTTTGAACATTTACTAACGAAGTCAATTTATCTAACAAATGACTTTCTCATCTCATAAGTACAAAAAGGGTCAGGGCATCGTATGCTTCCTGACCTAATCCTATGTGTCTATTATAGATCACTGAGCGCTATTTGTCAAATAAAAATACTTCTCTAATCCATCTCCCTTACATGTGTCTCAATAAAGGTAATTTCCTCTGGAGAAAGACCATATTTTTGATAGAGCTGACGGTCAATATCAGCCACTGATTGCGTCCAATCAATGTCCGAATTGACCGTGAAGTCTTGGAGTGGAACGTAATACCAAGTTTTGCGTGAGTTATGCTGAGTAACTTTCAAAACACCTAATAATACTCTAGCGAATTTAGTTTTAATAAATTTAATACAAGCATCGGCTTCAAATTTTGTTTTAAAATTACCAATAGATAAAAAAGTATCTGTATGCCCGATTAGGGGTGTTGATAAGACTTCACCTAAGGCACCACTTCCATTAGCTTCTGGTACAAAAACATTATAATTTTCGAATGTTTCCGGTAAATCTAAATATTTTTTATTAATATATCGATAAACACGTTCGGAACCAATTCTTCCAAGTAGAGCAACATGGTCTTTTTCTTCTTTGTTTTTGAAAACAAAATCTAACTGAGTTAGTGATTTCGAAACAATTTTATTTTTTGTCCCTTTTCCTTGCAGATTTTCAGCATTTGGATAATCAGAAAAAAGTTGATTTGAAAATCTATAAATACCTTGAGGATAAACTAAATCAGAAAAAGTTTTAAAGTCTGGATGTTTTTCGATTTTTTTTACAATACTATTCAAAGATTCAAAAATAGTAAATACTCCGATTGGTCCCAAATCTTTATCAGCATCACGATAAGTTATTGCTACTCCACCCTTTATATCCGTTCCTGTAAATACTTTACCGCTTTTAAGTTCATAGAATTGAACTTTTAAATGCTTGTCTTCAAGCATCTTTTCCATCCAATTTTTAGGGGTTTGACCAGCTTTAAATAAAAATCTTGCTGGAGTGATTAGTATCGATTTATCTGCGATTTTAATAGCTTCATCAATAAAAAAGTGATAAATTGGTTCATCTCTAGCTTCTCCTGTTTCCTGATATGGCGGATTTCCTATCACGACATCAAATTTCATTTCACTTTCCTCACTTGATAGGCGCTCAAAACCTATCATCTTATTCTTTTTCCAGTCTTTGATTTGGGTTTTAGATTCTTCTACTTCTTGGACTTCTAGCTCATCTGAAAACAAGCTTAATTGTTGAGATTGCTCTTGTTTAGCTGAGTAAGGACTATTTTTTTCCAATCCATCCATCTGAAAGACATTGTAGGAGATAATGGTTGCAATTTCTTTCTTTTGCTCTAATGTTGGTTTATTCCCAGTCTTAGCTAGATAATAGTCCTCAAAGGTAGCTAGAAGATTTTCACGCGCCAAAAGGAGAGAATCTCCTTGATACTCATAGCCATAAGAAGCTCGATAAGCTTTTTTTACAAGTTCATAGAAGGTAGCTTCGTCCGAGACCTCACGACTAATGCGCTGCAATTTTCTATCTACAAAACCAACTCGTTCAGATAATGGAATTTCCTCACCAGTTACGGTATCATAGCGCGTTACCATATAAGGTGCTTCACCACAAGTTATCTCCAACCACCTTAGGTCAACATACTCCTCAAGACTTAAAGAACCTAGTTCCGATTCTACATATCCATTTTGCTTTTCGACCAACCAAGTTGGTGTAAACACTTCAGCTCTAATTTTGGTTCGGTCTTTTTGCTCATACTTGGATTTTTCAGATCTAGGTTGAATCAAGTTTGCATAGTTTCCAGTAACCTTACTTGGATTGATGCGATCACTTGGAGCAAATCCCTTTCCCAACAATTCATAAGAATGTGTCGCCCAAACAATATTTTTCTTTGTCGTTCGATCTTTTAAAAGAATTTTTAATAAGTCAGCCGATTCTTTAGCTAAACTTTCTTCACTAATATCTATTGTCATAAGCAACCTTTCTTATATTGTAAGCCCTATTATATCATATTTTAAAGAATGAAAATTTACTTGGAAAAAAGTAATTCAATAAATATCTCTCCGATGACCAACTTCTAAAGTAGCAATGACTAATTCATTATCTACAATTTGTACGATAACTCGATAATTACCAATTCTATAGCGCCATTGACCAACACGATTACCAACCAAAGCCTTTCCGTGTCGTCTTGGGTCTTCCAAAACATTGGTTTGTAAATAGTTTGTAATTAGCTTCTGCGTATAACGATCCAATTTTTTCAATTGCTTGATGAAACGTCTTGTTGGAACTAATTTATACAAATTATTCATCCTCCAAGCCTAAATCATGCATCATTTCTTCCCAAGTAATGGGTTCAACTCCTTTTTCCAAGTCGTCTAAATACTCTTGATAGGCTAAATCTGCCACACGAGCGTCGTATTCGTCTTCTAGAGCTTCAAGAGTTTTGGTGCGGATAAGTTCCGACAGAGAAACTCCTTCAAACTTAGCCATTGCTTTCATAAATGTTTTATCAGCTTCAGAAACTTTTAATGTAATAGTAGTCATCTTTTGTGCTCCCTTTTTTAATGGTAACACCATTGTATTACTTTTTAGGTGTTCAGTCAATATAAAAAGAACACCTTCTCAGCGTTCTTTCTATATATCTGTCAATGGTGTTGCGGTATCTGGTGAGGTATCATATACCTTAAAGTCTACTCCGACTCCCAGATCAGCTTGTGCTAGCTGATTAACCATAGTCATGTGAGCCAGTTCCTTGATATTGTTCTCCTTAGATAAATGCCCAAGGTAGATTTTCTTAGTGCGATTTCCTAGCGTCCGAATCATGGCCTCAGCACCGTCCTCGTTAGAAAGGTGACCCAGATCCGATAGGATTCGTTGTTTGAGTCGCCAAGCGTAAGAACCTGCTCGCAGAATCTCTACATCATGATTGGACTCGATAAGATAACCATCTGCATTTGCAACAATTCCTGCCATACGATCACTAACGTAACCTGTATCAGTCAAAAGGACAAAACTCTTATCATCCTTCATAAAGCGATAGAACTGCGGTGCGACCGCATCGTGGCTAACACCAAAACTCTCGATGTCGATATCTCCAAAGGTTTTGGTTTTGCCCATTTCAAAGATATGTTTTTGCGAAGAATCCACCTTGCCAAGATACTTGCTATTTTCCATAGCCTGCCAGGTCTTTTCATTGGCATACAAATCCATACCATACTTGCGAGCCAAAACTCCCACTCCATGGATATGGTCAGAATGCTCATGCGTAATCAGGATGGCATCCAAATCTTCTGGCTTGCGATTAATTTCAGCAAGTAGGCTGGTAATCTTTTTACCAGACAAGCCTGCATCCACTAAAAGCTTCTTTTTTGGAGTTTCCAGATAAAAGGAATTTCCACTGGAACCCGACGCTAAAATACTGTATTTAAAGCCTGTTTCACTCATTCTAGTCTTCTACTTCATCCTCCCATACTTCTTCTTTCACTGCATCCTTATCATAAGGGAGCACAATGGTGAAGGTTGATCCCTTACCGTATTCACTCTTAGCCCAAATAAAGCCCTCATGTTGTTTGACAATTTCTTTAGCAATAGCTAGTCCTAAACCAGTACCTCCTTGGGCACGACTTCTAGCACGATCCACACGGTAGAAACGGTCAAAGATACGTGGTAAATCTTGCTTTGGTATCCCCAATCCTTGATCAGAGATGGATAAAATCATCTGATCATCAGTTGTCTTCATCGTGACTGTGATTTTCCCACCATCTGGAGAATATTTAATGGCATTGTTGAGAATATTATCAATCACCTGTGTCATCTTATCTGTATCTATCTCTATCCAGACTGAGGTAATGGGATAATCTCTCACCAGTTCATATTTCTTCTCTTCATCCTGCCCTCTTATCTGATCAAAACGGTTGAGGATAAAGGTTATAAAGGCAGTGAAATTGATTAATTCCACATTCAGGTGACTGGTTGCATTATCAATACGTGAAAGATGAAGAAGATCCGTCACCATTCGCATCATACGGTTGGTTTCGTCTAGAGACACCTTGATAAAGTCTGGTGCGACAGGTTCTGACAAGGCCCCCTCATCCAAGGCTTCAAGATAGGATTTTACACTAGTCAGAGGCGTCCGTAGTTCATGACTAACGTTGGAAACAAAGAGTCTACGCTCGCGTTCTTCCTTCTCCTGCTCCGTCGTATCGTGTAAAACAGCAACCAAACCAGAAATAAAGCCAGACTCACGACGTACCAAGGCAAAACGTACACGAAGGCTCAGATACTCACCATTAGCATCCTGGGAATCAATGATGAGCTCAGGAATTTGGGTGATCAAATCACGAAGTTCATACTCATCTTCAATCTTAAGCAATTCTAGGATACTTTTGTTTAGAACATCTTCCTTCTGAACACCTAGCTGTTTCTTAGCCATGTCATTAATCATAGTAATCTTACCACGACGATTGGTCGCAAGGACTCCGTCTGTCATGTAAGAGAGGATACTGTGCAATCGTTTACTCTCTTGTTCCAGATTTTCTTGGGTTAGACGAATTACTTCTGATAAATCATTGAGATTATTGGTAATATTAGTAATTTCAGAGCTTCCCTGCATATCCAATACCTGAGAATAATCTCCTGCAATCAGGTCTTTCACCTTTTGATTGATTTGCTTCAAGCGAATATTATCCCGACGATTTTCTAGTAAGAGCAAGGTCACCACTAAAATAAAGCCAAGTAGAATGAGGATAAAGATAAAATCACTGTTTAAAACTGTGTCTTTAATTAGTTTAATCATTATTTCTCATATAATAACCAACACCACGACGTGTTAGGATATACTCTGGACGACTCGGTGTATCTTCAATCTTCTCACGTAAACGTCTAATGGTTACGTCAACAGTCCGAACATCTCCGAAATAATCATAACCCCAGACCGTTTCAAGCAAGTGTTCACGTGTAATGACTTGACCGATATGAGAAGCCAAGTGGTACAAGAGCTCAAATTCACGGTGGGTTAAGTCTAGTTCTTCACCGTATTTCTTAGCAACATAGGCATCTGGCACAATCTCCAAGTCCCCAATTTGCAAGGGTTGGGTTTTCTTTTCATCTGATTCTTGATTATCTACAGAAACCAAATCCGTACGACGAAGAAGAGCTTTGACACGCGCCTGTAACTCACGATTTGAGAAGGGTTTTGTCACATAGTCATCCGCTCCAAGCTCTAAACCGATAACCTTATCAAACTCACTGTCTTTAGCTGACAGCATGATAATAGGCACACTACTGGTCTTGCGAATAGTCTTAGCAACTTCTAAACCATCGATTTCTGGAAGCATCAAATCCAGAATAATAATATCTGGTTGTTCTGCTTCAAATTGCTCTAACGCTTCACGACCGTTAAAAGCAGTTACAACCTCGTAACCTTCCTTGGTCATATTAAATTTGATAATATCCGAGATTGGTTTTTCATCATCTACAATTAATATTTTTTTCATTTGTTCACCTTTTTCTCTACTATTATACCAAAAAAATAACAAGAAGACACAATAGCTAGTCTTGGCTACTGTCTAATACTCTTCGAAAATCAAATTCAAACCGCGTCAACGTCGCCTTGCCGTATATATGTGACTGACTTCGTCAGTCCTATCTACAACCTCAAAACAGTGTTTTGAGCAGACTGCGGCTAGTTTCCTAATTTGCTCTTTGATTTTCATTGAGTCTAAGTTGGCTTGTGCATAAGCCTGCCAGACTTTTTGTTGGGGTTTGGCAAGTGGGTAATTCTTAAACTCTTCTGGTGAAAGCCAGCGAACTTCTCTATCTGAAAAGTCATGGTAGTCAGTCACCTGGCCTGCTACAATTTGAACATGCCATTTACGATGGCTAAAAACATGCTTGACAGTCTCAAAACAACCATCAAGCCAATCAACATCTAAGTCATAGTCCTGCTGGAAACTCTCTTCTGGACTGGGACCAAAGTTCACACTTTCTTCTGCAATCTGATGAAAGAGGTCAAACTGCTCTTCTTGCGAAAAGTTATCAACTTCTATCAAGGGGAAATGCCAAAAACCTGCCAACAACTTTTCACTCTCATTTTTTTCAAGTAAAAATTGTCCTTGAGTATTTTTGACCACCAAGGCTTTAAGATAAATTGGAACAGGTTTTTTCTTGGGTGCCTTGATTGGATAACGGTCCATTGTGCCATTCTGATATGCCGCACTAAAGTCCTTAACTGGGCTTTCTTCTGGTCTGGGATTTACAGGTGCCTCAATATCTGAGCCCAAGTCCATCAAGGCTTGATTAAAGTCACCTGGCCGTTCGGGATCAATCAGGATTTCCATCATTGCCTGAAAAATTTTTCGATTACTTGGAATCCCAATATCGTGGTTGACTTCAAATAGACGGGCCAGCACTCGCATAACATTACCATCTACAGCTGGCTCAGGCAAGTTAAAAGCAATACTGGAAATGGCTCCTGCTGTGTAAGGACCAATCCCTTTCAAGCTGGAAACTCCTTCATAGGTATTTGGAAATTGGCCACCAAAGTCAGCCATAATCTGCTGGGCTGCAGCCTGCATATTACGAACTCGAGAATAATAACCCAAACCTTCCCAAGCCTTCAGTAAACGCTCCTCAGGCGCAGTTGCCAAACTTTCCACTGTTGGAAACCAGTCCAAGAATCTTTCGTAATAAGGAATAACCGTATCCACCCTAGTCTGCTGGAGCATAATTTCAGAGACCCAGATATGATAAGGATTCTTACTTCTACGCCAGGGTAAATCTCTTTTGTTTTCATCATACCAGTTGAGAAGTTTCTCACGGAAAGAAATGATCTTCTCCTCCGGCCACATGACGATACCGTATTCTTTCAAATCTAACATATCTCTAGTATAACACAGAAGATTCTAACTGTCCTTTTCCTAGTATTAATACTCTTCGAAAATCTCTTCAAACCACGTCAACGTCGCCTTGCCGTATATATGTGACTGACTTCGTCAGTCCTATCTACAACCTCAAAACAGTGTTTTGAGCAGACTGCGGCTAGTTTCCTAATTTGCTCTTTGATTTTCATTGAGTATAAAAAGCCTCTTCCCAAAGGAAAGAGGACTAAATCTTATTGATGAACTGCTTGGGCTGCTGTGATAAGGGTCAACTTGTAAACATCATCAGCATTACATCCACGAGAAAGGTCGTTAACTGGCTTGTTCAAACCTTGCAAAACAGGTCCAACAGCTGCAAAACCACCAAGACGTTCAGCCATCTTGTAGCCGATATTTCCTGCCTCGATACCTGGGAAGATGAAGACATTTGCTTGACCAGCTACCGTACTTCCAGGAGCTTTCAGAGCTGCAGTTTCTGGAACGAAGGCTGCATCAAATTGCAACTCCCCATCGATTTCAAGGTCAGGACGCAAGTCGTGAGCAATTTTAGTTGCTTCAACAACCTTATCAACACTTTCACCAAAACCTGAACCCTTAGTAGAATAACTTAGCATAGCAATTTTAGGCTCGATGCCA
Source organism: uncultured Streptococcus sp. (assembly GCF_963516575.1). Taxonomy (GTDB): domain Bacteria; phylum Bacillota; class Bacilli; order Lactobacillales; family Streptococcaceae; genus Streptococcus. Next base: position 15,221 of record NZ_CAUQCP010000034.1, on the reverse strand, counting down.
AACATCTTAGCTGTAATTGCTGAATTGATGGCAATTTCAGCCAATGCTTCTGCATCAGGATTGATATTGATGGCACAGTCTCCAAAGAGGTAACGTTCCGTACCACGAACCATGAGGAAGGCACCTGAAGTACGAGTTACATTTGGACGAGTTTTGATGATTTGAAGAGCTGGGCGAACTGTTGAAGCTGTTGAGTGAATCGCACCTGATACCATTCCATCAACCAAGCCCAAGTAAACCAACATCACACCAAAATAGTTAACATCTTCAACCAAAACCTTGCGTGCATCTTCTTCAGACATTTTGCCCTTGCGACGCTCCACCAAAGCAGCAACCATTTCTTCAAATTTATCGTAGTGTTGAGGGTCAATGACTTCATAACCGTCCTCGATACCTTCGATTTCAAGATAAATTTTAATTTTTTCAGGATTTCCAAGCAAAACAGGAATCACTTCTGTTTCTTTTACCAAGCGTTTAGTTGCTTGAAGAATACGAGGCTCTTCCCCTTCAGGGAGAACGATACGAGCATTTTTGCCAACAAGGTTGGCTTTGAGACTTTCAAAAACTTCCATGAGTTTTCTCCTTTAAAATAATAATTATACTCTGAATCAGTTTTTATAGAGTATTAGTTGATAACTGGGTAATAAGGTTGCTAAAATCATCCGGCAAGGGACTTTCTAACTGCAAGTCTTGCTCTAAAAATGGATGATAAAAAGATAGGTAATGGCAATGCAGGGCCTGACGTTGGATGCCGTCGTCCAGACTACCACCATACAAATCATCTCCCAACAAAGGAAAACCAATATGAGAAAAATGGACTCTGATTTGGTGGGTTCGTCCAGTATGCAGGCGAATATCAACCAAGTGAATATTCCCATAAGATGCTACAATCTTGTAAGAAGTATGGGCATACTTTCCACCTTTAGCCACTCTTCTGGTGATAATAGAGTCTTCATCACGCGCAATCGGAGCAATAATTTCCCCCTCTGACTCCAAATATCCATCACCTTTAACCAAAGCAAAATAGCGTTTTTCAATAGACTTTTTCTGCAACTGCTTGTCTAATCGTGCATGGGCATAGCCGTGCTTGGCAAAGAGCATCAAGCCAGAAGTATCTCTATCAAGCCTAGTTACAATGTGAACCTGCTGATTTTCATAGTTTTGCTTGACATAGTAACCCTTGATAAAATTAGCAATGGTATTAGAGTGGTTGACACTAGGAATAGAAGCCACTCCATAGGGTTTATTCAAGAGCAGAAAATGGTCATCCTCATAGAGAATATCCAGAGGGCGCTCAATAGCTTCCAGAGTTTCAAAGCCTTCCTCAGCAGGAATATCAATAATAACTTTGTCTCCAATATCCAATAGACACGTCGCATTTTGCGGTTGGTCATTGACCAGAATAGCTCCGCCTCGAAACTTAATCTTGGCCAGAAGTCCCTTCGAAACCTCGTGCTTTTTTAAGAAGGTCTTAACCTTGACATGTTCATCTGCGATAAATTCAAACCTCATTCATCCACCTCGCCGATGAAAGCATCCTTAACACGATTCCAGAAACTGGTGTGGCTCGGTGACGCGACAAAGTGAATCTTATGATGGTCGATTTGATACTCAATACGTTCAATATTACGGAAAGAATAAACGCTATTGTCAACCGAAATAGTATGGTAATCGTTTCTCGTTGGGATGAGTTCAATCTTATCCTTCTTAGGCACAATAATAGATGAACCCAGCGTACGATAAACACGATTGTTAAGGCTGGCAATTTCTGTCAACTGCAGAGCTTCAATGGTTGGGTGTAAAACAGCTCCACCAAGTGATTTGTTATAGGCTGTGCTACCCGTCGGAGTTGAAACTGTTAGTCCGTCTCCTCGAAAACGTTCAAAGGGGACACCATTGATTACAATATCTGCTACCATGGTTCGATCGGACCTGCGGACACTGGCTTCATTTAGTGCTCTGAAAATCTTCACTTCACCATTTCCAAGAAAGACCTTCACATTCAGAACAGGGTAAGAGACTCTTGCTCCTGTATCTAGCTGCAAATTAGTCACTAGCTTGTCCAACTCAAAATCACGGTAGTCCGTATAGAAACCCAAATGTCCAGTGTGAACACCAATGAAGCGTACCTTGTCAAGCTGGTTTTCGTACTTATGAAAGGCCGACAAGAGCATACCATCCCCACCAATGGAGATGACAATGTCCGGATTGGTATCATTGAGTATAAACTGATTTCTCTTCAAACGATCTCGCAATTCATACAAAACCCTTTGACTCTGTGGTTTTCTATTAGCTATCAGGTCAATTCGTTTACCTGTATTCTTCATCTGTATCGTCACTGTTTCCTACACCATCATTTAATTTTCTACTCAAAGGATCAAAAAGTGCCTGGGCTTCTTGGATATCATCACGAATTTTACCCATTTCTTCATCCAACTGATGGGCAATTTTGGCAGTAATTTCCAATCGCTTCTTAATCTCCTCTGGGAAATCTCCTTGGTACTTGTAGTTGAGAGAATGTTCTATCGTTGCCCAGAAATTCATGGCCAAAGTACGAATTTGAATTTCTGCCAAAATAGTCTTGGCTCCATTGATGGTGTCAACCATATATTCTACTACCACATGATAGGAACGGTAGCCTGAAGCCTTTCGATGAGTAATGTAATCTCGCTCTTGTATGATACGCATATCCTGACGCTTACGCAAAATAGCCACAACTTCTTGGACGTCATCTACAAACTGAACCATCACACGCAAACCAGCAATATCCTGTAAATCGTGTTCTAAGGTCGCATAAGTAATACCACGTCGAGCCATTTTTTCCTTGATACTTTCAATTGGCTTGACTCGACCAGTCACAAACTCAATTGGAGAATGCTTATTTTGCTTGCGATATTGCTTACGAATACCACGTAGTTTAATCTTTAACTCACCAACAGCTTGAATGTAAGGATCTAGAAATTCTTCCCATTCTAAGGTCATATATTCTCCCTTATTCTCATATTATCCTTCAAAAATATCTTTGATTTTTTCTCCAGATTCATATACAATAAATACAATGCTTATTATACCATAAATCCGCTTTCAACGATAAAGAAAAGGTAAGAAAAATGAAACATTTAGAAATTGAATTGAAAACACTCTTGAAAAAAGATGAATATGATTGTCTAAAAGACCAGTTCACAGGTGTCACTCCTGTTCTTCAAAAAAATTACTACATCGACACACCTGATTTTGAACTGCGAGAAAAGAAAGTTGCTATGCGCATTCGAACTTTTGAAGACTGGGCAGAATTGACACTCAAAGTCCCACAAAGTGTCGGAAACATGGAATACAATCAAAAATTGCAACTAAAAGATGCTGAAAACTATCTGAGCAAGGAAGAACTTCCTCAAGGGCTTGTGCTTGATGAATTAGCAAAACATGGTATCCAAAGTAATAAATGGCTGGTCCTTGGTTGTCTCACAACACTTCGCTATGAAATACAAACACCAATTGGCCTCATGGCACTAGATGAAAGTCAGTACTTTGATATTACAGATTACGAATTAGAGCTTGAAGTGGAAAATCACGAGCAAGGCAAACAGGATTTCCAAAAATTTTTAGAGGAAAATCAGATTTCCTACCAAAAAGCCCCTTCAAAATTGGTTCGATTTGTCAAAAGCATGAAAAATAGCTGAAATAATCTTCATTTTTTGGTAAAATAGAAAAGATAAAAATACACAAATCCCAGTTCATATAGGCAAGACATATATAACTAGGATTTATAAAGTTTACAGAGGACGGTCTATAATGTCAGATAGAAAAAATATGAAACTTTTCGCACTCAACTCTAACCAAGAAATTGCACAAAAAATTGCTCAAGCTGTTGGTGTCCCACTTGGAAAACTGTCATCACGTCAATTTTCAGACGGAGAAATCCAAGTGAATATTGAAGAAAGTGTCCGTGGTTATGATGTGTACATCATCCAATCAACAAGTTTCCCTGTTAACAACCACCTAATGGAATTGCTTATCATGGTCGACGCTTGTGTGCGTGCAAGTGCTCACAGTATCAACGTTGTTCTTCCATATTTTGGCTATGCACGCCAAGATAGAATCGCATCATCTAGAGAACCACTAACAGCTAAACTAGTTGCTAACATGCTGGTTAAAGCTGGTGTAGATCGTGTCCTTACCCTCGACTTACATGCAGTTCAAGTACAAGGTTTCTTTGATATTCCTGTAGATAATCTTTACACTGTTCCTCTCTTTGCTAAACACTACTGTGATAAAGGATTAAGAGGTTCGGATGTTGTTGTCGTTAGCCCTAAAAATTCAGGGGTAAAACGTGCTCGTAGCCTGGCTGAATATCTTGATGCTCCTATCGCCATTATCGACTACCCTCAAGACGATGCAACTCGCAACGAAGGCTATATCATTGGTGATGTTGAAGGTAAAAAAGCTATCTTGATTGATGACATTTTGAATACAGGACGTACCTTCTCTGAAGCAGCCAAAATCGTTGAACGTGAAGGAGCTACAGAAATTTATGCTGTTTCTAGCCACGGTCTTTTCGTTGAAAGTGCTGCTGAACTTCTTGACAATACTAAGATTAAAGAAATTCTTGTGACTGATTCAGTAGCAACAAAAGAAAAAACTCCTAAAAACGTATGCTACATCACTGCTAGTGAGTTAATTGGTGATGCCATCGTCCGTATCCACGAAAGAAAACCAGTCAGCCCACTCTTTGCCTACAACAAAAAGAAATAAGGTGATTCTTTGATTTATTTGGACAATGCTGCAACGACTCCCATGTCAGCAGTTGCTATTTCAGCTATGACCGAGGTTATGCAAGAAACCTATGGAAATCCTTCTAGTATTCATGGGCATGGTCGTCAAGCTGGCAAACTCTTGCGAGAAGCCCGTCAGGAACTAGCTCAGTTACTGGGGACAAAACCTCAACATATCTTTTTCACTTCTGGTGGAACAGAAGGCAACAATACTGCTATCATTGGCTACTGCCTTCGTCACCAAGAACGAGGAAAACATATTATCACAACTGCCATCGAACACCATGCTGTCCTTGAAACCATTGATTACTTGGTTCAGCACTTTGGTTTTGAAGCAACCATTATCCAGTCAGAAAATCAAGAAATCACAGCCCAACAAATTCAAAAGGCCTTACGTGACGATACGATTTTGGTTTCTACCATGTTTGCCAATAATGAGACTGGAAACCTACTTCCCATTGCTGAAATTGGCCAAATACTCAAGCGACACCCTGCTGCCTATCATGTCGACGCAGTTCAGGCTATTGGTAAAATCCCTATACACCCAGAAGAATTGGGCATTGATTTTCTCACTGCTTCTGCCCACAAGTTCCATGGTCCTAAGGGAATCGGTTTTCTCTACGCATCTAGTATGGACTTTGATTCCTATATCCATGGCGGAGACCAAGAACAGAAAAAACGTGCAGGTACTGAAAATCTAGCTGCCATCGTAGGCATGGTTGCAGCCCTAAAAGAAAACCTAGAAAAACAAGAAGAACATTTTCAACATGTACAAAATTTAGAAACTGCCTTTCTTGCAGAGCTGGAGGGAGTCCAGTATTACCTGAATAGAGGACAACACCATCTCCCTTATGTTCTCAATATTGGATTTCCTGGCCAGAAAAATGACCTCTTACTCCTTCGTCTAGATTTAGCTGGAATTTCAATCTCTACTGGCTCAGCCTGTACGGCAGGCATTGTCCAATCCAGCCATGTTCTTGAAGCCATGTACGGAGCAAATTCACAACGCTTGAAGGAATCCGTTCGTATCAGTCTCTCTCCAGAAAATACTGTCGAAGACCTACATACCCTCGCAAAGACCTTAAAAGAAATTATCGGAGGTTAGCCATATGGCATTTGAAAAAACCATTCAATTAAAAAATTGTCGTTACGACTACACTCTTAGCCCTTCTGTTAAAAAATTCACCCTCAAAGACAACACTTTTTTTGAGACTAAGGTTGGTAACTATGAACTGACTCGCTTACTTGAAAAAGTGCCAAACAGTGGTGAAGGTTTCCAACTCAAAATCATTATCAATAAAGAGCTAACAGGGGCTAAAATCAATATCACTGACAAGTTTGGGCTACGTCTGGTTGATATTTTCAAATCAGAAGACCACCATATTCATCAGGAAAAATTCTACTTCCTCATGGATAGTTTAGTAGAGCGTGGTGTCTTTACAAAATCAGAAAGATAGAGCCAAAATGTTTGAATTGACCTATAAGGACAGCTATCATGTAGAGCGTACACTCAAGTATGAGGATTATGAGGCTCTCATGTTGGCTTTGTCAGGATGTGTGACCCTACCAGATACACTTTATGTGACTTCTTTGACTTTTGAGGGGCAGGAAGTTTACCAAGGATTGGTTGGAGACCTCTATCGTTTTCTATCACAAACATCATTTTTACATCAAAACTAAGATTTTTCTTAGTTTTTTATTGTTTTTGTTGATTTTTTCACAATGTTTCTATAAAATAGAAGAATAGAAAGGTTGTGATTTTGTGAAAGATAAACAGTCTGCTATTCCAAAAGCTACAGCGAAAAGACTCTCCCTCTACTATCGAATTTTTAAGAGATTTCATGCAGAAAAGATTGAACGTGCCAACTCTAAGCAAATTGCAGAGGCTATCGGTATTGATTCAGCGACAGTTCGTCGTGATTTTTCCTATTTTGGTGAACTAGGTCGTCGTGGATTTGGCTATGATGTCAAAAAACTGATGACGTTTTTTGCCGATTTGCTTAATGATAACTCCATTACCAATGTCATGCTAGTAGGTATTGGAAATATGGGCCATGCCCTTCTCCACTACCGCTTCCACGAGCGTAACAAGATGAAAATTATCATGGCCTTTGATCTAGATGACCACCCTGAGGTCGGGACCCAAACTCCTGATGGGATTCCCATTTACGGAATTTCTCAAATCAAGGATAAAATCAAGAATGCCGATGTCAAGACTGCGATCCTGACCGTTCCCAGCGTCAAGTCACAAGAGGTTGCCAATCTCTTGGTGAATGCTGGCGTGAAAGGAATTCTCAGTTTTTCACCAGTCCATCTGCATTTACCAAAAGACGTGGTCGTTCAATATGTCGATTTGACAAGTGAACTCCAAACCCTCCTCTACTTCATGCGAAAAGAGGATTAGAAAGCGAAAATCATTTTATGAAAAAACCAGTTATTGGGATAACAGGAAACGAAAAAACTCATCCAGATGATGACATCATGATGAGCTACGCAGCAAAAGGCTTTGTTGAAGGAGTTAAAGACGCTGGAGGGATTCCCATCATCCTACCGATTGGTGATCAAGAAATGGCCTGCCACTATATCAGTATGATTGACAAGCTCATCTTGACAGGTGGGCAAAATGTTGATCCAAAATTCTATGGTGAACCAAAAACCATTGATAGCGATGACTACCATCTTCAAAGAGACATCTTCGAACTGGCCCTCATTAAGGAAGCTATTAAACAGAAAAAGCCAATTTTTTCTGTCTGCCGTGGAACACAACTCTTTAACGTTGCCATGGGTGGAACTTTGTATCAAGATATAGAAGACCACTGGCAAGATTGTTCTGCTGAATACACAACCCAACGCTTGGTGACAGAGCCTGATACAGTTCTTCGAGAAATCTATGGAGAAATTTCCCATATCAACTCCTTCCACCACCAGAGCATCAAGGATTTAGCACCAAATTTAAAGATTGCAGCTCATGATCCTAAAGATGGTATCATTGAGGCTGTCATGAGTACGGATGATGTTGCCTTTCTCGGTGTCCAATGGCACCCAGAATTTCTATTTGAAAATCGTCCCAAAGATAAAAACCTCTTTGACTATGTTGTTAATGAACTTTAAATTAAATCTGTCTTTTCACGGTAACTAAAATAATTAGAATGAGAGACAATCAAATGGTCCAAGAGGACAATCCCCATCAGTTCGCAGGCTTCTTTGACAAGTTTAGTGACATGATCATCATTTCGGCTAGGCGATACTGCTCCTGAAGGATGATTGTGGACCAAGATAAGAGAAGTCGCCATATGCTTGATTGCATAGTGAAGAATCTCTCGCGGTTCAGCGATACTGCGGGTAGCTGAGCCGATAAAAATGGTCTGTTGATGAATGATTTGATTTTGAGTATTGAGATAGAGCGCCACTAGGTGCTCTTGTTTTTTATGACCCAATTCCTGCTGCATCTTCTTGGCCAACTTTTGACTGCTGAGAATACTTTCCATCTCAAGAGTCTCATGTTTGTGAATACGATGCCCCAATTCAATCATAGCTTGCAACTCTATAGCCTTAACACGACCGATACCAGACAGACTCTGCAATTCCTGCAGGGTCATTTTTTTCAAATCCGTTAGGCTTGAAAGATTGCTCAAGACTTTCTGGGCAATTTCAAAAACGCTGGCTTGACGTGTTCCTGTCCTAAGTAAAATAGCTAGCAACTCTTGATTACTGAGCGCTTCTACTCCTTCTTTAGCCAGCCTTTCTCTTGGCAACAGTGAATCTTCTTGGAATGAAATACTATACATAAAAATCCTCCTCACTTTATTATTCGTGAGAAGGATGGAAAATTAGATTTTTTTCTCAATTGGGGCTACACTAGCTAAAAGTTTTTTCAAACCTACTTCTGGGAAATTGATTTTTAATTCCTGAGTAGCACCGCTACCTGAAACTTCCAGAACAGTTCCCTCTCCCCATTTCTTGTGGAGGGCAATGTCACCAATGGACCAATTTGCCTCGCTAGAGGCTGATTTTGCTCCAGCTGTAAATTGACCAAATGGAAGACCGCTTGACTGGATAGTTCTTGGGGCAGCACTGCGTTTACGGTCTTGAAGAGCTTGGGCAAGACTCATACCTTGACCGAAAGCAAGGCCACCACTGCTATAAGATGCTTTAAAGCTTGTATTTGCTGGACGAGCCAGACCTTGATACTCAAGCAAGTCTGAACTGATTTCGTTAATAAAACGAGTCGGACGGTTGTAGTTGGTACGACCAAAAAGCAGGCGCGAATTGGCATTGGTCAGATAGAGAATTTTCTCTGCACGCGTAATTCCTACATAGGCCAGACGGCGTTCTTCTTCCAATTCATCTTGATCTTCAGCTGCACGGCTAAGCGGAAAGACATTTTCTTCCATCCCAATCAAAAAGACAACTGGAAACTCAAGACCTTTGGCAGCATGCAAGGTCATCAAGGTCACTTCTGATGTCTCCTGACTGCCTGAATCTGTATCCGCAATCAAGGCTAGGTCATTTAAGAAACGACTCAGCTTGTCCAGACCAGTTTCCTCTTCTGACCCATCAGAGGTGTCATCAAAGTTTTTCGTCACAGAAAGGAACTCTTCAATATTTTCAACCCGAGCCTTACTCTCTAGAGTCGCTTGGATATTTAGAATATCGACGTAACCTGTTTTTTCAAGGACAGCCTCAACCAACTCTGTAATATTTAATTGATCTAGCTGCTCTCGCAAATCCAGAATCATATTGGCAAAATCCCAGATAGACTGGGCTGTTTTACCCTTGATACCAGACAACATAATATTGGCTGAAGCATCTAGCATAGACATGTTTTGCATATTTGCAAAGTCACGAATTTTCTCAACAGTACCTGGCCCAATTCCACGCTTCGGTTCGTTGATAATGCGCTCAAAACTGATATTGTCACTCAAATTGGCAATAAGATTGAGGTAAGCGATGATATCACGGATTTCCTTACGGCTGTAGAATTTGGTTCCTCCAACCATGGTATAAGGAATATTTGACTTGAGCAAGGCTTCCTCAATAGTACGGGACTGCGCATTAGTACGATAAAGAACTGCAAAATCCTTGTGAAGGAAGTTTTGACTCCGACCAAGTTCATCGATAGTTCTGGCTACAAATACAGCCTCATCTAGCTCATCATTGGCACGATAGTAAACGATTTGTTCCCCATCAGCGTTTTGAGTCCAGAGATTCTTAGGACGGCGGTTTTTGTTATTTTTAATGACCTCGTTGGCCGCTTGAAGAATGGTTTTAGTGGAACGGTAATTCTCCTCCAACAAAACAACCTTGGCTTGGGGATAATCTTTCTCGAAATCCAAGATATTCTGCATGTCAGCACCACGCCAACCATAGATAGACTGGTCTGCATCCCCAACAACACAGATATTTTTAAAACGGGAAGCCAAGAGTTTGACCAGTTGGTACTGGGCATGGTTGGTATCTTGGTACTCATCAACGTGGATGTATTGGAATTTCTGTTGATAGTAAGTCAAAACATCAGGATTTTGATCAAAGAGACGCAGGGTCAGCATAATCAAATCATCAAAGTCAACCGACTCCGACTGACGCAGTTCTTTCTGATAGGCTGTATAACACTGGGCCACGATTTGCGTATACATATCACCAGCTTGGGCAGCATAAACCACATCATCAATCAAGTCATTCTTAGCATTGGAAATGGTTCCCAAAATAGTTCGTTCATTCCATTTTTTCGGATCCAAGTTCAACTGTTTGAGAATGCGTTTCATGAGAGTTCGCTGTTCACCAGGATCCACAATGGTAAAATTACGGTTGTAGCCAATATGATCCGCATCACGACGCAAAATACGCACACACATGGAGTGGAAGGTCGCAATCAGACAGTCCTGAGTGGCTGGATTAAGGTTATAAGCACGCTCCTTCATCTCACGCGCAGCCTTGTTGGTAAAGGTAATGGCCAAGATATTCCAAGGATTGACCAGCTTTTCATCAATCAAATAAGCAATACGGTGGGTCAAAACACGGGTCTTTCCAGAACCAGCACCCGCCATGATCAACAAGGGACCTTCTGTCGTTTGCACCGCCTCAGCCTGACGGTCATTCATTCCATTTAATAATGCGTTCATCTTCTCTTCCTTACTCTTGAAGTCAATATTTCTATTATATCAGAATTCAGGGAAAATATCTTTACCTAGACTGGTTACGTGTAGAAGGCAACTCCTTATATCTAGATAAAAAATGAGCTTGGATAGTATTTCCAAACTCATTTATTACTCAATGAAAATCGAAGTGCAAACTAGGAAGCTAGCCACAGGTTGCTCAAAGCACTGCTTTGAGGTTGTAGACAAGACTGACGAAGTCAGCTCAAAACACTGTTTTGAGGTTGCAGATAGAACTGACGAAGTCAGTAACCATATATACGGCAAGGTGAAGCTGACGTGGTTTGAAGAGATTTTCGAAGAGTATAAAGTCAATTTCAATATACTAGAACAAGCCTAATACTGTTCCATCGCTTTCAACATCCATGTTGAGGGCTGCTGGTCGTTTTGGAAGTCCTGGCATGGTCATGACATCGCCAGTTAATGCAACGATAAAGCCTGCACCTAATTTGGGTACCAATTCACGAATGGTAATTTCAAAGTTTTCTGGTGCCCCAAGTGCATTTGGATTATCTGAAAAACTATATTGAGTTTTAGCCATACAGATTGGCAATTTGTCCCAACCGTTTTGAACGATTTGGGCGATTTGCGTTTGAGCTTTCTTCTCAAAGTTTACTTTGCTACCACGGTAGATTTCAGTAACAATCTTTTCAATCTTTTCTTGGACAGAAAGGTCATTGTCATACAAACGTCTATAGTTAGATGGGTTTTCAGCGATAGTCTTGACAACTGTTTCGGCAAGAGCTACTCCACCTTCTGCGCCATCAGCCCAGACACTTGCCAACTCAACTGGTACATCGATTGAGGCACAAAGTTCTTTCAAGGCTGCAATTTCAGATTCTGTATCAGAGACAAATTCGTTAATCGCAACAACTGCTGGAATACCGAACTTACGGATATTTTCAACATGGCGTTTCAAGTTGGCAAAACCTGCACGAACTGCCTCTACATTTTCTTCTGTCAAAGCGTCTTTAGCTACACCACCATTCATCTTAAGGGCACGAAGGGTTGCGACAATGACAACTGCTGACGGAGCTGTTGGCAAGTTTGGTGTCTTGATATTAAGGAATTTTTCAGCACCAAGGTCTGCACCAAAACCAGCTTCAGTAACTGTGTAATCAGCCAAGTGAAGGGCTGTGCTTGTTGCCAAGACAGAGTTACATCCGTGAGCGATATTGGCAAATGGACCACCATGTACAAAGGCAGGTGTTCCGTAAATTGTCTGAACCAGGTTCGGCTTAATCGCATCCTTCAAAATCAAAGCCAAGGCACCTTCAACCTGCAAATCACCTACAGAAACAGGCGTACGGTCATAGCGATAACCGATAACGATATTAGCCAAACGGCGTTTCAAGTCCTCGATGTCCGTCGCCAAGCAAAGAATAGCCATGATTTCTGAAGCGACGGTAATGTCAAAACCATCCTCACGTGGAATTCCGTTTAGAGGGCCACCAAGTCCAACGGTCACATGGCGAAGGGCGCGATCATTCAAGTCCACAACGCGTTTCCAGAGGATACGACGTTGGTCAATTCCCAACTCATTCCCTTGGTGCAAGTGGTTGTCAATCAAGGCAGAAAGAGCATTGTTGGCAGTTGTAATGGCATGCATGTCTCCAGTGAAGTGGAGGTTGATGTCTTCCATTGGAAGAACTTGGGCATAACCACCACCTGCAGCACCACCCTTAATCCCCATTACTGGACCAAGGGATGGTTCGCGAATAGCAATCATGGTTTTCTTGCCAATCTTGTTCAAGGCATCCGCAAGACCAATAGTAATAGTTGATTTTCCTTCACCTGCAGGTGTTGGATTGATGGCAGTAACTAAAATCAATTTCCCAACTGGATTACTCTCAACTACACGAATTTTATCAAAGCTGAGTTTAGCCTTGTACTTTCCATACAACTCCAAATCATCGTAAGAAATGCCCAGTTTCTCTACAACATCAACGATTGGCTTCAACTCAATACTCTGTGCGATTTCAATATCTGTTTTCATTCAAAACTCCTCTAACCTCTTATATGATAATTCATTATAACACAAAACAAGATTTTTAACACCTTTAAACTCTCTAAACGTTCGTAAATCTCCCTATTTTTAAGCTTTTTAGAGTCCTTTCTTAAATTTTATATGGCTTTATAGTTTGAAACTATATTCTTTCCTTTTACCAAAATTTTATCACTTTCATTTTACTTACCGTTTATTTTTGTGTACAATAGTGCTATGAAAATTTTAGTTACATCGGGCGGTACCAGTGAAGCTATCGATAGCGTCCGCTCTATCACTAACCATTCTACAGGTCGCTTGGGCAAAATCATCACTGAAACATTGCTTGCTGCAGGGCATGAAGTTTGTTTAATGACGACAAAACGAGCTGTGAAGCCAGAAGCCCATCCCAACCTAAGTATTAGAGAAATTAAAGACACGAATGACCTTTTTCTTGAAATGAAAGAACGGGTTCAGGATTATCAGGTCTTAATTCACTCAATGGCTGTTTCTGACTACACTCCTGTTTATATGACAGGGCTTGAGGAAGTTCAGGCTAGCTCCAATTTAGAAGAATTTTTAAGCAAGCAGAATCATCAGACTAAGATTTCTTCAACTGATGAGGTTCAGGTTTTGTTCCTAAAAAAGACACCCAAAATCATCTCTCTAGTCAAGGAGTGGAATCCTGCTATTCATCTGATTGGTTTCAAACTGCTGGTTGATGTTACCGAAGATCATCTGGTTGACATTGCTAGAAAAAGTCTTATCAATAACCAAGCAGACTTGATTATTGCGAATGACCTGACTCAAATTTCAGCAGATCAGCACCGAGCAATCTTTGTTGAGAAAGATCAGCTTCAAACAGTCCAGACTAAAGAAGAAATTGCAAAACTCCTCCTTGAAAAAATTCAAGCCTATCATTCATAGAAAGGAAAGCTATGGCAAACATTCTCTTAGCTGTAACGGGCTCAATCGCCTCTTACAAGTCGGCAGATTTAGTCAGTTCTCTAAAAAAACAAGGCCATCAAGTTACTGTTTTAATGACTCAGGCTGCTACAGAGTTTATCCAACCTTTGACACTGCAGGTACTCTCACAGAATCCTGTCCACTTAGATGTCATGAAGGAACCCTATCCTGATCAAGTCAATCATATCGAACTTGGAAAAAAAGCAGATTTATTTATCGTGGCCCCTGCAACTGCTAACACTATTGCAAAACTAGCCCACGGCTTTGCGGACAACATGGTAACTTGTATGGCTCTAGCCTTGCCAAGTCATATTCCCAAAATCATCGCACCAGCTATGAATACAAAAATGTATGACCATCCAGCAACTCAGGCTAATCTGAAAACATTAGAAACCTACGGCTATCAGCTGATTGCTCCTAAGGAATCCCTACTAGCTTGTGGAGACCACGGACGAGGAGCCTTAGCCGACCTCACAATTATTTTAGAAAGAATAAAGGAAACTCTCGATGAAAAAACGCTCTAATATTGCACCTATTGCTATCTTTTTTGCAACCATGCTTGTGATTCATTTTCTAAGCTCACTTATCTTTAACCTTTTTCCATTTCCAATCAAACCGACCATTGTTCATATTCCTGTCATTATTGCCAGCATTATTTACGGTCCACGAGTTGGAGTTACACTTGGATTTTTAATGGGACTACTTAGCTTGACCGTTAACACGATTACAATTCTACCGACAAGCTACCTCTTCTCTCCCTTCGTACCAAATGGGAACATCTACTCAGCTATCATTGCCATCGTCCCACGTATTTTGATTGGTTTAACTCCTTATCTGGTCTATAAACTGATGAAAAATAAAACTGGTCTGATTCTAGCTGGTGCCCTTGGTTCACTTACCAACACAGTCTTTGTACTTGGTGGAATTTTCTACCTTTTTGGAAATGTCTTTGATGGTAATATCCAAAAACTCCTAGCAACTGTTATCTCAACAAATTCGATTGCTGAATTAGTCATTTCCGCAGTTCTAACCTTAGCCATTGTTCCAAGACTACAAACTTTGAAGAAATAAAAACAATCTCCACTTTCAAACCTGAAGGTGGAGATTTTGTTTGAAGTAGTTTCTTTTTAGTGAAATCTTTACCAATATTTATACTCAATGAAAATCAAAGTGCAAACTAGAAAGCTAGCTGCAGTCAGCTCAAAATACTATTTTAAGGTTGCAAATGGAAGCTAACGTGGTTTGAAAAGTTTTTAGAAGAGTATTAACTTAAAAATGACCTATAAACCCAAGTAAATCCTTGCTTTATTGTCTTGTTTATTGTACTATACTAGTGTATATACA
>NZ_CAUQCP010000033.1:0-27179 GCF_963516575.1 uncultured Streptococcus sp. | reverse complement strand
GTTCTTTTTGCTTCTTCTGGTACTCAAATTTGAACTTACCGTAGTCCATAATTTTTGCAACAGGTGGTTTGGCTTGGGGTTGAATCAATACTAGGTCAACATTAGCGTTATCAGCCAAAGCTTGCGCTTCACTGAGTGGCTTGATGCCTAGCTGTTCTCCTTCAAGACCAATCAAGCGAACTTCACGTACACGAATCTCATCATTGATGAATAAGTCTTGCTTTGCTATGGTTTTCACCTCTTTTGTTTTATTAGAGAAAAACAATAGCGGACTCGTAAATATACAAGCCCGCACGTTATGATAGCGTTTCTTAGAAACTTTTCATCCGTAGGGCCAGGCAACTTAATGTCACAAGGCGAGAAGCTCTCACTTCTGCTTTTCTCAACTTTTATATGATACCAAGTTTTCTAGCCCTTGTCAAGATAAAAAGTTATTTTTTTGAAAGTTTCTGTTTGTATTTTGTCTTGGTTTCCGCATCAAAAAGAGAGAATCAAGTTGATTCCCTCTCTATGTTAGTTTTTACTTATTTTCCCTATAGGAAAGCTAGGATCTATTAAAAAATTCTTTTTTCTGTGAACTTCCCCATCTTTCGATAAATAGAATCCCCACTAACAAAAGGATAATCAGGCAAGGAAGTAAAACTAGCCCCATGTCCCAATTTAGATTGACATTATCAATCAGCTTAGGTAATCTTCCAGACAAAATCTCCACTGAACGCAAGTAAGTAAAGGGAATCAGATGTGCAATCCTTTGAAGAGGCTGAATTGTTTGGATGCCAAACAATAAGCCAACAATCCCAATGAGTGAAAGAAAAAGGACAGGCATTTTTTGCTTGAAAAAGTAAGCAATCAAGTACACTACTTCCACAATGACGATAAAGGCTAAGAAAGCTAGTAACAAGCCAGGAAACAACACATCTTGTATCTTTCCAATAGTTACCTCTTGATTCACTAAGCTATAAATCGGGTAGGGATAATCTAACTGTCCAAAACCACTTATCAGACTTCCCACTAGAAAAGAAAATCCGCTGATTCCGATAAACAGCACAGTTACATAGCCCACTCCAACTCCAAGAGAGGATATGGCAAATGTCACTTTTGAAAAAGGATATAACTGAGCTGTGTCCAAATGATTTTGATATCTTTCTGCAAATAGTTGCGTTAGCATAAAAATAATAGCAACTACAAACAAGCTTGGGATGATAACCTCTAAAATCCAGACAATCTGATCAATCCCGTGGGTCGGATAAACTAAATTGTGCGCTTTTATGTTCAAGGGATATAGGGCTTGGTAAGTCTTTCGTTCGCGGTCAACCGCCATTTTAAAGTCAGAGCTAGAAGTCGGTTCCTTCGATACAATTTCATAACTCTTTTCCTCAGCTTGCCACTGCAAATAGTAGGCTTCTTTCCAGCGTCCTTCTTTTAACAAAGCCAGAATTTCTTTCTTTTGAGTCAAAAGATTTTTTTGCGATTCTAAATTAATTTTAGCAATCTGGTATTCCTCCGAGTTGGTATCAGATATTTGGGAGAGTTTCTCTTCATATTCATTGATGACTCTCTCTTGTTTTACAAGACGGGTTTCCAACTCGCTCTCCAAGTTGACGGAGTTTGCAGTCCGACTATTGAAATAAAAGGTAACACCGAGTCCAGATACAAATAAAGCTAAGATAATCCAGTTTAAGCGACTTTTGAAAACTTTTTTTAATAAAAATAGACTAACATCTTTCATAAACTAAACCTCTTCTATCTGCCCCTGATGAATGGTTACGATGCTATCGCAGATCTCCACTAACTCCTCTTTGTAGTGAGAACTTAAAAGAACCAGCTGTTCTTGTCTATCGATTTGTGCTAGCCTATCAAAAAACTTCTGTCGATAATACTCATCTAAGCCATTTGTAATCTCATCCATAAGCCAGCATTTCGCCTGACTGAGGAAATACATGGCAATCACCAAGCGTTGCTTCATGCCTAAGGAATACTTGCGAATGGGAAGACTGACATAGTCAGACATTTCCCAATAGGCAATTTCATCCCTCAAGTTCAGACCTGACTTCCAGATGTTTTTGATAAGGCGAAGATAGTCCATCCCACTTAAGTTTCCATCCAGCCATTCAACACTCTCATAATAAAATAAAGAAGGAGGGGCTGCGATATTTCCACTACTTATAGGAATTAAATTGCTAATGGCGCGGAACAGGGTCGTCTTTCCAGAGCCATTGATAGCAAGAATACCATAAATCCTACCCTTTTCAAATGTAAAATCAACATCTTGTAAGATGACTTGTCGCGTTTTTAAGGTCACATGAGTAAGCTGCAACATATCTAGCCCTCCTTTTATCACTCTTTAAGGATTAATAGCCTCCGCTGTAGTAGTTTATTACCTCATAACGATTGTAATTCAAACCAGAACCAACTTTATACTCAGAATACGAGATCATGATGGAATCCAAGCATATTGATGGTCGTGATAGTTGGTACTATATTCCCAAACCGTATTCCAATCATACTTGTAACTTTTAGTGACTGTCACAGCAGATATGCTGGACTGAAAAAGACCAATAGATCATAAACTAACTAATTAAACGATTTTTACTAATTTTTTTAATGGTTTTATATCATCAATATCGAATACGCTTTCATTATATCGTTTTTATCATTATTATGCAATAGATTTTAGTTTGTTTTACTAATATATAATATTTGTCCTTCCTATCGAACACTTTCGATTTTCCAATTTTTCCAACCTTTAAAACGTATAGCTCCTTGCTGGTCAGTTCGGTAAACTTTACTATTGATACCTTCCAGTCGTGTCAAGGTCTCCTGATGGGGGAGTTTGGTGCGATTGCTCTTTCCAACTGAGATAAGAGTAAGCTCTGGTTTGAGTTTTTCTAGAAAGGTTGAACTTGATGATTTTTTAGAGCCATGTTGGCCAGCTTTCAAAACATCCACCTCTAAGTCAGGATATTGCTTCAGCAAGTCCTTCTCTCCTTTCTCCTCCAAATTTCCTGTGAAGAGAAAGTGCTTATCCAAGAGTTTCCCATACAGAACTAGAGAATCTTCATGACCTCCATCTCCAATTTTCCTTGGAGATAGGACTTCTAGCTGACTTCCAAAAATTGGCAAGTTTTCTCCCAATGACACACTACGAACCTTGGTTTGAGTCGCCTGTAGTTCCGCTACAAATTCCTTCTGTTTCAAACTGCCTTTTGACACTAAAATTTCCCCTACATGAAAAACCTTGGTCACCTCCAACAAATCTCCAACATGTTCCTTATCTGTATTAGTCAAAATTAGCTGATCAATCTTGGCCACTCCTCGACTTTTAAGATAGGGTATCAAGCTTCTCTGTGCATTGCTGGTCGTCGCCTTTTCTTGCCATTTTTCGATTTTCTTATCAGATTCTGCCTTGCCACCTACATCTATGAGAATGGTCTTCCCAGTTACATCCCTTAGGAAAAGACTTTCACCTTGCCCAACATCCAGCATGGTAATTTCATTTTCCAGTGGATGCTTGGTCAGGAGAAAGAGCCCTGTAATCAATAAGCTCAATACTACTAGCCTTTTAATGTTTTTCCTCAAATCATAGACTAAAGCCAAGGAAATTAACAATAAAATTAAAAACCATGCATTAGGTTGTCCAAAGACCAGAGGTCTACTTGCCACCTGCGATACCAAGCGAATCATTCCCTCCAACCATTCAAAGATAAAATTCAGCTGAATGACTGGATAGAGAAAGGAAAGGGCAAATAAGATAGACAAGAGCGGTAAGAAGACCAAGTCAAATAGAAAAGAAAAGACAAAGGTCAAAAGGATGGACCAAGGTTGAAATTCTGCAAAATAGAAGGATAGAATGGGCAATATTCCCAAGGAGATGACTAGACTTTCTCTGGCAACAGCCTTGAGTCCCTCCCCTTCTTTACTGGTCATAGTCAAGATAAAAGCGTAGGCGCAGGATAAGACACCTCCTGCTGTCAAGAAAAAGTTGGGCATGATGATAA
This sequence comes from uncultured Streptococcus sp., assembly GCF_963516575.1. Taxonomy (GTDB): domain Bacteria; phylum Bacillota; class Bacilli; order Lactobacillales; family Streptococcaceae; genus Streptococcus. The sequence goes on along the minus strand of NZ_CAUQCP010000033.1, from coordinate 23,181 downwards.
AGAGGACAAGAACCGTCAAGGCAAAATTATCCAAGCCCTTAACACCATGTTGAGCCAGTAACTTTTGCAAGAGACTGCGAATGACCGAAGCTGAAAATCCTGTCAGACCTGCATAGATAAGGGAAAAGGGATAGGTCAGCCATTTCAACTTTTCTTTAGTCAAGCCTGATCGCAAGAGAAGTTTCTTAAATCCATCCATAAAAAAACCTACCTGCATCCCCGACAAGGCAAAGAGGTGGATAATTCCTAGACTAGAATACAGCTCATTCATCTCCTCAAAATCTGTGTCCAGATGTCCCAGTAAGAGCCCTGTCATGTAGTTGCGCATAGGGTCTGGAAAATGTGTCTTAATCCAAACCACAGCCTTTCGGCGTAAACTGGACAGGTTTTCACCTATATCCCAACTGCTAACTCTTTGAAGTGACTGGATTTTTTTGATATTGAGAGTCTGGTAAATTCCCTGAGTCTTCAGATAGGCTTGGTAGTCAAAGCCACCAAAATTTCTCTGCCCTTCTGGCTCCGAAAGTTTTCCTTCTAGTTCTATCTCATGAAGGTCTGTTAAGGCTTGAAAGGCTTCTTTTTCATTCTCGGACTGGAGTTTATAATAGACTTGAAAAATGCGTCCATCAGACTTACCACGAAAGGATAGACTATCACCATTGACCTTAATAGTGTCGGGCAAAATCCGTATCCTTTCAACAGAATCCGCCAAATTTTGACTCGCTTGACTCTGTTGCCAATTTTGAAACAGAAACCAGAAGCCAAAGATTCCACAAATCACTAGAACTTTGCTAGCATATTTCCAAGGAAATTGTATAAAGAGACAAACTAGCAGAAAAACAAAACCCAATAAAGCAAGATAGGATGCAGAAAAAATGGCGTAGTAAAGCCATAGTAATAGAAAACTCAGGTAAATTAGGGGAATGGGGAAATTCTTAATCCACTGTAACATAATCTTTTAGCTTTTCTATGGTCTTGGCACCAATGCCAGAGACTTTCTTGAGTTCATCGACCGACTTGAATTTCCCATTTGTTTCACGATGGTCGATAATGTCCTGAGCTCGTTTCCCACCTAATCCTTTGACCTGTTTAAGCTCTTCCAGACTGGCCTTGTTGAGATTGACCTTCTTTTCCTTGCTCGTTGAAGAAGCCGTTCCAGAACCTGCCTGCTGACTAGCTGCTTCTTCTCCCTTAGTTGGGACGTAAACCAGAGCTTCATCACTAACTTTCTGAGCTAGATTTAGCGATTTGCTATCTGCTTGTTCTGTCAAGCCACCAGCCTTCTGAACGGCATCATTGACCCGACTACCTACCGGCAAGTCATAAATACCCGGCGATTTAACAGCGCCTTTTACATCTACTGTGATTAGATCTTGTTCAAGGGGTTCTTCCTTTTCTTCCTTCTTCACTTCCTTTTCGGATACCGAATCCTTGGAAACAGCTGCTACTTCTGCCTGCAAATTCGTTTCCTTGACAGGTGTGTGTGGAGCTGGCTTTAGCAGGAAAAATCCGCCAACAACCAAGCCCAGACCAGTACAGATGACAATGATTTTATACTCTTTAATTTTCTCGATAATTGCTTCCATATTTTCTCCTCTCTTAGATTATTCGTAAGAGAAAGAAAAAACAGTTGAAAATTTCTTCTCAACTGCTTATTTATTTGCAAAATAGCCTTCCTTGATCAAGACATAATGAACTCTTGTCACGATTCGGCCTTTTTCATGCTGGTCCATACAAGCATAAGCTTCTTCGTGGGAAAAACGCATTCCTGATTTCTCCATGACCTTTCCTGACGCGGGATTAGCCTTATCGTGTAAAGCAACTAACTTATTCATTCCTATCTTCTCAAAAGCTAGCTCAATTACGGCACGATTGGCTTCTGTCGTCAATCCTTGATTCCAATACTTTTTATTGATAATGTAGCCAATAGCTGCCTTCTTAAGAACAGGATCAATCTTGTGCAAGTCAATGGTTCCGATAAACTCTCCAGTACTTTTTAGTTCTATTCCCCAACGCCCTAAGGGATTAGCCAAGTAGAACTGAGCAATATTATTTTGAGTTTCTTCCAAGCTTTGATTAGTTGGAAAAGTGTAACGTGTATTATCCTTATCCGAGGCATACTCAAACATTGCTTCCGCATCATCCAAGGTTACAGGTCTAAGCAATAAACGCTCAGTCTCCACTATGGGATACTGAGCTAGTTTTAAAAAGATTGATTCCATACGTTTCTACCACTTGAAACCTTTCTAATCTAATACAAGGATATTGAATGAAACATTTAAAACGCAAATTTATAGTAGATTGAAATAAAATATGAACAAATCGATTAGGAAAGTCAAATTTATTTCTAGAAATATTTTAGCAATCACGACGTACTATTCTAACTTCAATCTACTATAGACTTAACATTGAGATAACTTTAAGTACAAAAGAACTATCCTTCAGATAGAGGTTGAGTATCTAATTCTTCGCGCTCTTCATTTTTAACTGGTACTGGTTCATAAGCTCGGATAATCTGAGCGACAACTGGATGGCGAACCACATCCTTAGCTGAAAAATGAACAAAGTCAATTTGGTGAATGTTCTTGAGTTTTTCTTGGGCATCAATCAAACCTGACTTGACATTACGTGGCAGGTCAATCTGACTGATATCTCCATTGACAATCATCTTAGAATTAAAACCTAAACGAGTCAAAAACATCTTCATCTGCATGATAGTCGTATTTTGCGCCTCATCGAGAATGACAAAGGCATCATCCAAGGTCCGTCCACGCATATAGGCAAGGGGCGCAATCTCGATAATTTCACGCTCCATGAGACGAGTCGTCTGGTCTTTTCCCAGAATCTGATACAAGGCATCATAAACAGGTCGAAGGTAAGGATCTACCTTCTCTTTAAGATCACCCGGAAGAAAACCTAGACTCTCGCCAGCTTCCACTGCCGGGCGTGTTAGGATAATCCGCTTAACCTGACCACGTTTAAGAGCTGTCACAGCCAAGGTCACTGCAAGGAAGGTCTTCCCTGTACCTGCTGGCCCAATTCCAAAGGTCACATCGTGCTGTTTGACACTATCCACATAAAGCTTTTGACCTAGAGTTTTGACACGAATAGGCTTCCCTGTATTGTCCTTGATAATTTCTTCTTCGTAAAGGGCGACAAATTTATCAATTTCATCGTTTTTGACCATGCTAATTGCAGTTACCACATCTGGCGTACCAACGGTCATCCCACGATTTACCAAGACCATGAGAGCTTGAATAATCTGACGGGCTTCCTCACAAGCAGACTCTTCTCCCAAAACCTGGACAATCTCCGTACGAGCATGAATCACCACATCAAGCTCTTCTTCCATCAAACGGAGATGGCGTTCATTGGAACCAAAAAGATGAAACAGGTCATCTGGATGACTCAGTTGAATGTCTATTGAATGTTCCTTCAAATAAAGAACCTCTCTAATCCTTTTATTTCTTTTTATTATAGCAAAGGGGGGGAGAAATTACTAGCCCAAACCCAGTGAATCATGCTAGTGTTCTAAGTATTCTTGCCAGATGGCGTCAAAGTCTCCTAGGTTAAAAGAGAAACTGGCATGTTCTTCCAAAAAGCGACTCACCTCATCAAAATCATCTGTGTGTTTTGGGAAGGCTGACTCTTCAAAAGCGAGATCCGCCAAGATAGCTTTAGGACTGTTACTTTTAGGGTTGCGCTCGGTCATGAGCCAAGTGTAAAATGATTTTCTCATAAGTCACCCTAGATCAACTCTGTCCCAAACTGGTCTTGCTTAATTTTACCAGCCTTCATTAAACCACCAAGTGCTTTCTTGAACTGACCTTTAGAAATGCCAAAGGTTGCCTTGATGTCGTCTGGAGATGACTTATCATTTAAGGTCATGAAACCGCCATTGCTTTCCAAATAAGTCAAAATCATCTGAGCATCATTTTCCAACATCTCAAAAGAACGTGGTTTAAGGGAAAGGTTCAAGGTACGGTCCACTTCACGGAAACCAATGACACGCGCATCTAAGACTTGACCCAAACGTGGCTCTGCATAGCGTTCGCTAGGATGGATAAAGCCAAGCATGTTATTTTCTGGTAGGTAGACAAAGGTTCCTGACAGCTTGAGACGGTACACAATGGCTGGCCAGTTTTGATTCTGCATATTGTTGTAGGCAGAACGAGCCAGACGTTGGAAGTCTTCTTGATAAGCCAAGAGTCCCCAGATACGGTCTTTCTTGTCCACTTCAAGACGTATGTAGAGTTGGTCACCCTTCTTAGGCCAGAGTTCCTTAAGTTCAGGGAGAATATCGAGTGACACAACGATTTCCTTGTCAGGAAGGCCTGTATCCACAAAGACACCCAAGTCCTTACGAACCTCTGTGACACGGCCCCAACCAAATTGGTCCTGAGTGGCAGTCACTTCTAAGGTTGTCAGGCGGAGTTTTTGCTTCATATCCGTGTAGGCAAAACCTTTGACCGTATCCCCTACTGTATGCTGACCTTCTTCCTTGGCAAGAGCATAGGTCTGGCCATCCTTTTGCACATAGTAAAAACGGTCATTTTCATCGATGATGAGTCCAACGATAAAACTTGCAAGATTTGTATTCATATTTCCTTCTTTCGAATAAAACTCAGCCAGCAATGCCAACTGAGTTTTTCTGTTTATTTTTAGACTTCCAAAAGTTCTTTCTCTTTGTTGGCAGTCATGTCGTCGATGTGTTTGACAGCATCGTCTGTTACTTTTTGAATGTCTTTTTCAAGAGTCTTCAATTCGTCTTCAGTGATTTCTTTTGCTTTCTCTTGTTTCTTAGCTTCATCCATAGCGTCGCGACGGATATTGCGGACAGCCACTTTAGCATTTTCGCCGACCTTCTTCACTTCTTTAGCAAGGTCACGACGAGTTTCTTCTGTAAGAGCTGGGATAACCAAACGAATCACAGAACCATCGTTAGCTGGTGTGATACCAAGATCAGAAGCGTTCAAAGCACGTTCGATGTCTTTCAATGAAGACTTGTCAAATGGTGTGACCAACAAAACACGCGCTTCTGGAATCGTAATTGAAGCGATTTGGTTAAGAGGAGTTTCTACTCCATAGTATTCTACATGTACACGGTCAAGCAAGCTTGCATTGGCACGACCGGCACGGATACCACCAAATTCACGAGCAAGTGATTGGTGAGACTGGGTCATTCTCTCTTTAGCTTTTTCAATAATTGCGTTAGCCATAATCTTTCTTATTCCTTTTCTTCGATATTATTTGAAACTGTTGTTCCGATATTTTCACCAAATACGACACGTTTGATGTTGCCTGGTTGGTTCATGTTGAAGACAACCAAGTCAATGTCGTTATCCATTGAGAGGGTTGAAGCTGTTGAGTCCATGATACGGAGACCTTTATTGATAACATCACGGTGGGTCAATTCTTCAAATTTAACAGCTGTCTTGTCCTTCTTAGGATCGGCATTGTAAACACCATCTACACCATTTTTAGCCATAAGGATAGCATCCGCTTCGATTTCAGCCGCACGAAGGGCCGCTGTTGTATCTGTTGAGAAGTAAGGTGAACCAATTCCGGCACCAAAGATAACGATACGGCCTTTTTCAAGGTGACGAAGGGCACGTCCACGGACATAAGGCTCTGCCACTTGTTGCATAGCAATAGCTGTTTGCACACGTGTATCAACCCCAACTTGTTGCAATGAATCTGCCATCACAAGAGCATTCATAACAGTCCCAAGCATTCCTGTGTAATCTGCCTGAACGCGGTCCATTCCTGCTTCAGCAGCAGGTTCACCACGCCAGAGATTTCCTCCACCGATAACAAGGGCAATTTCGATACCTAAGCTATGAACTTCTTGAATCTCTTTTGCGATTGTTTGAACTGTTTGGATATCAATCCCTACGCCACGTTCACCGGCAAGGGCTTCACCTGATAACTTGATTAAAATACGTTTATACTTGGGGTTCGCCATTTTCACTCTCCTTTTTTTATCCTACCTATTTTATCACAATTTCTAAGATTTTTATAGTATCATGAGCAATTCTTTCAAAAAAATTAGACCGTCAACAATTCCTCTAAATCGGCAAGGGCACGCTCTGCAATTTTTTCATAACGAGCCTTCTTATCACGGATACGTTCGCCTTCCAACTCCTTGATAATTCCGAAATTGACATTCATTGGTTGGAAATGTTTGCTGTCTGCATGAGTGATGTAATGAGCTAGACTTCCAATCGCTGTTGTCTCTGGGAAAATAGCCTCACTTTCACCCTTGAAGAGTCGAGCCGCGTTAATACCTGCAACTAAGCCTGATGCTGCGGACTCTACATAGCCTTCCACACCCGTCATCTGACCAGCAAAGAAGAGATTTGGTTGTTTCTTAGAACGGTAGGTCTGCTCAAGAAGATTTGGTGAATCCATATAAGAATTGCGGTGCATGACACCATAACGAACAAACTCCGCATTCTCAAGACCTGGAATCATTTGGAAGACACGCTTTTGTTCTCCCCATTTGAGGTGGGTTTGGAAACCGACGATATTATAGAGGCTACCAGCTGCATTGTCCTGACGAAGCTGAACCACCGCATACGGTGTTTTAAATTCTCCATCACGAGGTCCTGTGTAGTCGTCTGGATACTCAAGACCGACTGGTTTCATAGGACCATAAAGCATGGTTTTAATGCCACGTTTTGCCATGACTTCGATAGGCATACAGCCTTCAAAGTACTTTTCTTTTTCAAAAGAATTGAGCGGTGCTTCTTCCGCATTAACCAAGGCTTCATGGAAATCCATAAACTCTTGCTTGGTCATGGGAGCATTGAGATAAGCGGCTTCTCCCTTATCATAACGAGACTTGAGATAGACCTTGCTCATATCGATAGTGTTGACGTCGATAATAGGGGCTGCCGCATCGTAGAAATAGAAACCATCGCCATCATTAAGGGCATGAATCTTTTTAGCCAAGGCATCGCTAGTCAAAGGACCAGTAGCGACAACTGTGATTACATCAGTCGGTAATTCTGTAATTTCATCACGCACCACTTCAATCAAGGGGTGGTTAGCCACTTTTTCGGTCACCATTTGAGAGAAACCATCGCGGTCCACCGCAAGAGCTCCTCCAGCGGGAACACGTGTAGCTTCAGCAGATTCCAAGATAACAGAACCCAAGCGACGCATTTCTTCCTTGAGAAGACCAACTGCATTTGTCAAAGCATCCCCACGAAGGGAATTGGAACAAACTAACTCTGCAAAATTGTCTGTTTTGTGTTGAGGTGTTGACTTGACACCACGCATTTCATAAAGTTTAACTGGAATACCACGTTCTGCAATTTGGTAGGCTGCTTCAGAACCTGCCAAACCAGCACCGATAACATTGATATAAGATTGAGACACGACACTAATACCTCTTTGGGAGTGTGAAGACAAGGTTCACATTGAAAAAGCCAATCAAACTTAAAAGTTTTCGAATTTCTTGGCTCAGGCTGAAAAAGTCCCCCGGACTTTTTCACTCCCACAAATCTTTCTATTTTTTTCTTCTACTAGTATAACAAAAAAAGGGAAGAAGGCAAACTTCCCTGTTTAGTCATTTTCTTGATTTTCTTCCCAGTCATGGTAGGCAGCGTAAAGCTGGCTTTTATTCCACTGGTAAATCTTTGCGACTTCCTTTATGGCTTGATTTTTCTTCATGCCTTGCTGTATACGGGCTTTGATTTCTGAAAATAAGTCCTCCTCATCTTTTTCCTCCACATCCTGACTGGCACCTTCAACGATAAGAAGGCATTCTCCCTTAAGTGGCGTTTCAGAGATGCTTTCCAGCAATTCAGAAATTGTACCTCTTTGGTATTCTTCATAGATTTTGGTCAATTCTCTAACCAAGACCACCGAGCGGTCGCCGTAGACTTCTAGCATATTTTCCAATGTATCTGCTACACGATGAGGGGATTCATAGAAAATTTGTGTTTCAGGATAGTCTTTTTTCGAGTCGAAAAATTGCTTTTGCTGGCCTGATTTTCTTGGTAAAAAGCCGTAAAAGATATGTGGCTGTGGTGCTAAACCACTGGCAATCAAGGCAGAAATACCTGCAGAGGCACCCGGAACTGTGACAACTGCAATCTCTTCCTCAATGGCTGCCTTAACCAAATCATGCCCAGGGTCTGAGATACTAGGCAAACCTGCATCGGAGACCTGAGCAATACTTTGCCCTGCTTTCAAGAAACCAATCAAATCAGGAATCTTTTCCTTGGCATTGTGCTCATGAAAACTAATCTGCTTGGTAGAAATGTCAAAATGCTTGAGAAGAAGACCTGTATTGCGCGTGTCCTCAGCAGCAATCCAGTCCACTTCTTTCAAGGTCTGGATAGCTCGAAAGGTCATATCGTCTAGATTGCCAATCGGCGTTGCCACTAGATACAGCTTGCCATAGGGAGACTGCCCCTTAAAACTTTTTTGAATCTGCATGCCTACTCCCTGTATAACAACTCGTCACAGAACATACATTCCTCATCCTGCTCTCGACGTTGTCCATAAAAATCATTACATACGTGAAATCCATCACGGTAAATGCGACGGACACTTTCGCGAACATGTTTGGCCTTGACAGGAGCATCTGCTTCCACCTCACCCAAGCGTTCGCGCAACTTACTATTTTCCAAGCGAAGAGCTGTATTTTCCTCTACCAGGCTCTTGAGATTTTTCTTGATGGCTTCCACATCGGCTAAGGTTACCAATAACTGTTGGGAAAAATCATCCAGCGCGTCAAATAATTCTTTTTTGTCCATAAAACAGCCCTTTCCTTTCTTTATCGTTCATTTTTGAATTTACATTTCTTTCAAGACCAGATATTCCATGGCATTTTGAAAGCTGACATTAGCCTGCCACATTTTTCTAGCTTCTAGCAAATCTTGTAGAATCACTCTTACTCTTGCTTGTAGGATATCTTGCCCACAGAGAACTTCAAGAATCCGTAAAACCTGATCTTGTTTTTCCTTGTCATCTGCCAAGCTAGCTAATTTAGCAACCTGCAGATAACTTTCTTTTTTCTTGGCTACTAACCCAGTCAGCAGGCGTTCACTTTCATCGACTAAGGTCCAAAAATTTGCCTGATGTGCCAACTTTTCTGCTTCAGCTCGCGATTGACTAAACTGAGCTAGGAGAGTCGCTTTTTTCTTAACCAGTCCCATTTGTTCTAAGAGCAAGATGAGTTGTTCTTCTTGCTTTTTAAAGTGGAAAATCTGGGTCCGACTTCGGATGGTCGGCAACATCTTTTCCTCATCACTAGTCAAGAAGAAAATGTAAACCTCACTCTGGGGTTCTTCGATAACCTTGAGCAGAGAATTGGCTGCGTTGGGGTGCATCTTCTCAGCTTGCTCGATAATAAAAACCTGCTGCTGGCTTTCAATTCCAGCTTGAGAAAACTGACCCACTAATTCCCGAATGCGTTCTGTCTTAATGACCTGATTGACTGGCTTAATCAAGGTGACATCGGGAAATTCTCCCTGTTCAATCAGCTTACAATTTCGGCATTTCTCACATGGCAACACACCTACCTTATCCGTACAAAAGAGGCTCTTAGCCAAAAACTGCGCCATTTCCAAGCTTCCAAAGAAACCTGAAAAGAGATAGGCGTGATTGAGCTGGGCTTGCTCCAAGATACGGACAAAGCGGTCAAACTGGTCTGGCTGCCAAGCCTTTAGTTGATCTTGTTTCATCTTGTCAAGCCCATTCTGTCAAACAAGACAGCCTTGGTATTTTCCACAACCTGCTCCAAAGGGAGACTAGCATCAATCTTGACAATGCGATTTTCTTCTTTGTCCAGAAGAGAAAGGTAGCCTTGACGAACTTTTTTATGCAAGTCCAACCCTTCCAAGTCCAAACGATTGACCTCGCGATTGCTATTAGCAGCAATGCGAGCCAGTCCTTCTTCCACCTCGATGTCAAAATAGAGTGTCAAATCGGGTTTAAGGTCATCTGTCGCAAACCGATTGAGCCAATCAATGGCGTCAATATCCAAGCCACGACCAAATCCCTGATATGCAAGAGAACTATCGATGAAGCGGTCCATAATGACCAACTTGCCAGCTTCAAGGGCTGGAAGAACTTTTTCCACCAAGTGCTGTCTGCGACTAGCAATATAAAGAAGCAACTCTGTCTTCGCATCCATCTGAGTATGACTTGGATCCAAAATTACTTCCCGAATCTTCTCCCCAATCAAGACTCCGCCAGGTTCACGGGTCGTCAGCACCTCTACTCCTTTTTCCTCTAAAATTGGTAGCAGAGCCTCTAAAACACTGGTCTTTCCTGCTCCCTCTGGTCCCTCAAGAGAGACTAAAAATCCTTTTGACATGTCTAACTCATTTCTTTTTTATTACTTCTATTCTATCAAAAAAATGGGGGTTTGTGACAATCTTTTTGTCTTCTCATTTCAACCACCATAAAAGAGGCAGACAAAGCCACCTCTTATTTACCTAGTTCTTGTGTTCGTTTGTAGGCTTGACCAACTGCATCCATGACTGTTCCTCGGAAAGCATGCGCTTCTAGGCTTGCTACACCAGCGATAGTCGAACCGCCTGGGCTACAGACTTGGTCTTTCAAAACTCCAGGATGTTGCTGACTTTCAAGGACCAATTGCCCAGCTCCTACCACAGTTTGAGCTGCCATTTTCAATGCCGTTTCTCTTGGCAATCCCGTCTGAACGCCCGCATCTGCCAAGGCCTCAATAAAGAGATAGACAAAGGCTGGTCCACAGCCTGCAAGACCTGTTGCTGCATCGATTAAGCCTTCCCCAAGTTCAACCAAGAGGCCAGCCTTGGTTAAAAGCTGACAAAATAGCTCACTGTCCTCAGCCCTGCAATTAGGAGACAAGGCATAACTAATCACTCCTTGCCCGATAGAAGCAGGGGTATTAGGCATCATACGAATAATTCTGTGTTGATTTGGAAGAAGACTAGCCAGTTTTTCCAAGGTCAATCCAGCTGCCATGGAAATTAAGAGCAGACTCTCCCGTTTTTCAAGAATATCTTGAGATTCCGCAAGTAAAGTAGATACTTGAGCTGGTTTCACTCCTAAAAAAATCACATCTGCTTCCGCAAAGATTTCCTCATTACTAGAAACTTGACCTCCGTAGCTAGCAATAAAATCATCCACTCTATCTTGACTTAGATTAGAAAGAAGAAACTTATCTGTCCTATTAGCTTGCCAAACAACCTTTGCCAAACTAGCACCCATATTCCCCAAGCCGATAAATCCAATCTTCATCTCTTACTCCCTTATCTGCCCATCACCAGCAACCACATACTTGTAGCTGGTCAACTCTTTCAAGCCCATTGGACCACGCGCGTGCAGTTTCTGAGTCGAAATCCCCATCTCGCATCCAAGTCCAAATTGGCCACCATCGGTGAAACGAGTTGAGGCATTGACATAAACCGCTGCAGAGTCCACTTGATCTGTAAAGTAAGCTGCAGCCTCAGCATTTTCAGTCACAATGGCATCCGAATGATGAGTACTGTGTGCTTCAATATGCTCGACGGCTTCCTCAAGACTAGAAACTACTTTAACAGCTAGGACATAGTCCAAAAATTCGGTGTCAAAGTCTTGTGCTTCAGCTGCTTGGCCTGAAACAAACTGACTTACTTTCTCATCCAAGCGGAATTGAATTGGTTCCAGCCCAGCTTCTTTTCGATCTGCAACTAGCACTTGCTCCAAGCGAGGAAGGAAGCTTGTTACCTTATCTTCATGAACCAGCAAAACCTCCATGGCATTGCAGACAGAAGGACGACTAGTTTTAGCATTGTTGATGATAGACAGTGCCTTGTCTTCGTCTGCATCCTTATCGACATAAACATGGACAATCCCTGTCCCTGTCTCGATAACAGGTACGATAGCATTCTCAACCACTGCATTGATCAAGCCAGCCCCTCCACGAGGAATGAGAAGGTCTAGATAACCCTTAGCCTTCATCATAGCATAGCTACTTTCACGGCTGGTGTCTTCCACCAGTTGAATCACATCTGGGTGAATAGTAGTCGTCTCCAAGCCCTTCTTCAAAGCTGTGACAATGGCATGAGCTGTTTGATAGGCATCCTTCCCACTACGAAGAACAACCGCATTTCCACTCTTGAGAGCCAAAGCAGCCGCATCAGACGTCACATTTGGACGACTTTCATAGATAATACCGATAACACCCATAGCCACACGTTTCTTTGTGATAACCAAACCATTTTCAAGATGATTAGTTTCTAAAACTTCACCGATTGGATCTGGTAAAGAAACCACTTCACGAATCCCAGTTGCCATTACTTCTATACGACCTGCATCCAAATAAAGACGATCCAACATAACATCCGAGATTTTCCCCTTGGCCGCTTCCATATCAAGGGCATTGGCCACTAAAATCTCCTCAGTAGCTGCTAATAAGTGATCAGCCATGGCTAGCAAGGCTTGGTTTTTCACCTCTTCACTAGCTGTATTGATCGATTTTTTAACAGCCTGTACCTGTTCAAATTGTTCTTGTGTACTTACCATAGTTTACCTCTAAAATTCTGTAAAGAGTAGTTGGATTTCAGGAGTAATGGAAATCCAGTCGTCACGATGAATCAAGACACCCTTGGCTTTTTGAGAACGCAACATATCCTCCAAAGCAGATGCTCCAAATTGCACGCGTCCTTTTCCAAGTGATTTTCCACTTTCCTTGTCAAATACTGTCACAATATCACCGTAAGAAAAGGCTCCTTCTGCGTCAACAATACCAGATAAAAGAAGACTCTTGCCATGTTGAGAGAGAGCTTCTGCAGCCCCTTTATCAACCCAAATAGAACCTTGACTCTGAGCATAAAAGGCCAGCCATTGTTTCTGGGTACGAAGTCCCTTTTCTTGAGCAACAAAGTAGGAACCATCCTTGGTCTTCTCCGCTGCCTCAATCATGGCATCTGACTTCAATGATGAACAGATGTAAACAGGAACTCCTGATTCTGTCGCGATTGTAGCTGCTTTGATCTTAGTCAACATACCCCCAGTTCCATTTGACGAGCCAGCTCCACCAGCCATATCAATAATCTCACGATTGATAGTCTCGATTTTCTCCAAGCGTTTGGCTCTTGGGTCTGAATTAGGATTTCCTGTATATAGACCGTCTACGTCTGTCAAGAGGACCAAAAGGTCTGCTTGGACCATGGCTGCTACCTGAGCACTTAGAGTATCATTGTCTCCAACCTTGAGCTCATCAATGACGACACTATCATTCTCATTGATGATTGGAATTGCCCCACGGCTAAGTAGAACTGACAAAGCCTGATGGGCATTTTTATAACGACGCTTATCCACAAAGTCGTCCTGGGTCAGCAAGATTTGTGCAGAAACGATTTGACGCAAGAGAAGATTGGTCGTGTATTCTTCCAACAAAAGCCCTTGCCCTACCGCTGCTGAAGCCTGTTTATCAGCAATCTTAGTCGGACGCTTTTTAAATCCTAAGGCTCCAAAACCAGCCGCAATGGCACCTGACGACACCAAAATCAATTCATGACCAGCCTCGTGCAACATCGCCAACTGCTGGGTAATAGCCTTTACCTTACTACGTGATAAACTTCCATCCTCATTTGTCAAAGAAGAAGTCCCCACCTTAAAGACAATTCGTTTGTATTTCATAGTCTCACTCCGATTCTTCATATTTATCCATTATAACATGAATGACAGAAAATAGAAAAGAGTTGATAGGAAAAAGAAGGCCCTAAAACCTTCTTTTTTACTACTGTTCTGATTCTGATTTATTTGCAGTCGTCTCAGAGCTTTGTAAAGTTGATGAAGTAAAATCTTGACTAGATGAAGAACTTGTAACACTTTCGTGTTGACTCGTTTCTTTATTTTCTAGTTCTTTTTTAACTACTTCTTTGGATTCTTTTATTTCCGAATGACTTGTAGTTCTAGTTGTAGCAGATTTCTCTACTGGAATATCCACTAACCAGGCACCACTTGAATCAACAGTATAACCTTCTGGTGTCTTACCGTTCACAAGTAATTGACCATTGTCTTTCAAGAAGTACCATTTATCCTTATCTTTAATCCAACCCACAGCTCGTGAACCGTCTGTCTTGTAGAAATACCAATCATTTGCCTTTTTAAGCCAGCCTTGCTTCATAGCTCCTGATTCTTCTAGATAGTAATGATGACCAGAAACTTCTATCTCACCTGTCTTCATGATACCAGTAGAATCCATATAGTACCAGGTTTCTTTATCTTTTACCCAGCCCGTTTTCATTTCCCCTGATTGAGCAAAGTAATACCATTGCCCCTTATATTGAAGCCAACCTGTCTTCATAGAGCCATCAACATCCAAATAATACCACTGTTCTTTATCTTGAATCCAACCAATTTCCATCTGGTTTTCTTTGTTGAAATAATACCAGATTCCATCAATTTTCTTCCAATTTTTAGCAGCAGCACCAGAGTCTGTCAAATAGAACCAACGATTGTTCCATTTTTTCCATTGATTATATAGCAGGATTCCCCTCTGATTAAAATAGTACCATTCACCTTCAATTTCATTCCAACCGACAGCATACTCTCCTGTAGAATCAGGTGCTTGATACCACCAGTTTCCATAAGCACTTTTATGCCAACCAGCTTGAAAACTTGGAATATGCTTGTAGGAGGTTGAAATATTGACAAAACCGTCTTTTCGAATATCAAAAACTGTCGCATCATAGTCTTTGCTGGCTGCGTTTATATGTTGAATTCCCATTGATTCAAGCCAGCTAATATATTCCCTATTTATTTCTTCACCGCTATCATACGAACCAATTGGTGAGGAAGAAGTTTGAACAATTATCTCAGGAGACAAATTTCTTATAAAATTTTTTGTATTAGAATTTTTTGTATCTAAATGATGATTAAACTTCATCAAATCAACTTTTCCAATGAGAGAACCGTACTTGTCTTCTGCTCCATGAACATTATCTAAGTCGCCCCCAAGATAAATTTTCTTGCCATTGACTTTTACTACACTAATCAAGGAATTGGAATTATCATCCCAAACAGGTTTAAGATTTCCATTCTCATCATATTCATTTTCATAATTATAGAGCTGAATATCCATGTCCCCAAACTGAAAATGAGCATCTCCTTGTGTGATGTTTTGAATCACTGAAACACCTTTTTCTGCGGCAGTCTGTAAAACCTTATCATAGCCATACAGATTATCCCAAAGACGTTTAGGCTTAGTAATACGATTATCACTATATTTCTTAAGATAGACTCGGTCAACTGGATAGGTAGACAGTAATTCATCAGCATTTCCAATATGATCACTGTGAGTATGGGTCACCAAAATAAAATCAAGTTTTTGGACACCCAATTCCTTCAAACGACGAAAGACACGGTCTGTTAGAACATGCTTATAAGTTGTATTGATACCCTGTCTCCATGGATAACGAGAATCACTTCCATCTGGGAAATCATAATCTTCTCCTGTATCCACCATGGCAAAATGTCCATTGCTTTCAAGAATAATCGCATCACTTCCACCTTCATGAACATTTATAAAGTGAATTTTATTTCCTGAACTTTCTTGAGCTTGAACATTTCCATACCATGACAAGCCTAAAAAAGCGCCTGCAAGTGCTAAACTAGTCAATTTCTTTTTCATTCTTACTTCCTCAGTCTCTCTAATGTTTCCTTAAATATCTCTGGGATATCTGCTGTAAATTCCAAAATCTCACCTGTTCTCGGATGAGTAAAACCTAAAGTCTTGGCATGAAGAAATTGCCCAAGCCCTTTCAGGGTCTTACGAGGACCATAGACCTCATCACCAGCGACTGGATGACCAATATAAGCCATGTGAACACGGATTTGGTGAGTGCGTCCTGTCTCTAGCTGCAACTCCACTAAGCTATAATCACCAAAGCGTTCTAAGACGTGGAAACGAGTCACTGCAGGCTTCCCTTTCGCAGTCACGGCCTGTTTCTTACGGTCTTTTTCACTTCGACCAATCGGTGCTTCAATCACACCACGATCATTGGGCAGATTTCCATGAACAATCGCCCAATATTTGCGGAGAGACTTTTTATCCTTGAGTTCTTGAGCAAGTGCTAAATGCGCCTCATCATTTTTAGCAATCATGAGAAGGCCTGACGTATCCTTATCAATACGGTGAACAATTCCTGGACGCAGAACCCCATTGATACCCGACAAGTCCTTAATATGATACATGAGAGCATTTACTAGAGTTCCACTAGTATGACCAGCACTCGGATGCACAACCATGCCCTGAGGTTTGTTAACGACGGCCACGTCCTCATCTTGGTAGATGATGTCTAGCGGAAGATTCTCAGCCACATACTCTAATATCTCTGGTTCTGGCACATGGTAAGTGACGATATCGCCCTCTTGGACAGTGTATTTAGCTTTCTTGACTTGGCCATTGACCAAGACCTGGCCTGATTTGATTTGTTCATTCGCGAGACTGCGTGATAATTCTGTCAAATCCGACAAAGCCTTATCCAAACGCAGGCCACCAGTTTCAATTTTAATTTCCATTTATTTCCTCTTTTAGCATTGCAATCAATAAAATAATCACTCCAACCGTCAGATAGCTATCTGCCACATTGAAAATTGCAAAATTGATAAAGTCCAGGTGAAACATATCCACAACAAAGCCCTGACTTATCCTGTCAATAAAGTTCCCAAGACCACCTGCGATAATCAAAGTCAAACCCAAGACCATCCAGAGTGAGTCCTCCATGTGCTTATGTAGATACCAAATGGCACCTACCACGACAACCAGAGTAATGACAGCGAATAACAACTGCTGATCTTGTAAGATAGAAAAGGCTGCCCCTCGATTTTGCAGGTAGGTCAAGCTAACGAAATTGGGAATCCAAGAACGAACTTCACCCAGTGGAATCTGTTGGACGATATAGGATTTAACCAACTGATCCAGCCCAATCAAAAGCAGTACAACGACTGCCACTATTCCTCTTTTTTTCATGATTTCCTCTTCTGATTAAAATATTCTTGCATGACTTCTACAAAGAGAGTCCCAGCTTGACTGAGCTCCACTTCTTCACGTTTAACGTAGACCATGCGATTATCTAGGTTATCCTTGAGACGAATAACTGTGATGCCATTAACACTATCACTATCTAAAAATCCAGAACCTGTCGCATAGGCGTCCGTCCGCTCCAAAATACCATTCAAGGTGGCACGGTCTGTCACATTAAACATCTGTGAGCTAGCGCTGGTATCAACAAAGTTCTCTGAATAATAAAGGTACTCATCTTTCTCTTGAGTGAAACGAACCGTTGGTAGATCAGCTAAATCCTCCATGATCAATTCCTCTTTCTGAGCTAAAGGATGACCCTCTCGAAGATAAATGTGGGTATGGAAGGGAATCAATTCAATGACCTCCAGACCTAGCTTTTCAACCCGCTGCATAATCCCCTTTTTATTTTGATTGTTGAGGTAGATAATCCCAATCTCACTATGCCCTTGAGCAACTTCGTCTAAGATTTGAACAGTAGTTGATTCAAAAATACGAAAGTTCTTATAGTCAGGATAGCGCTCTGAAAAGGCCGTAATGGTCGGTGGCAAGAAGTCATAGTGCTGACTAGCAATGGAAAATTCATCTCTCTCTTCTTCAGGATTGGCATACTGATTTTGAAAAATATCAAATCCTTTAACCAATTCTTGCGCTTTTTCATAGAATTCCATACCACGACGAGTCAAGAAAGTCCCTGAGCTGGTCCGACGGAAAATCTTAAAGCCCAACTCTTTTTCCAAATCACGCACAGAAATAGACAGACTGGGCTGACTGACATACATCTTTTCAGCAGCTTCACGAAAAGTACCACTATTGGCAATAGCCACAACATAGCGTAATTGTTGAATGTTCATCTTCTACCCCCAACTTCTTTATCTTTTCATTATACCATATTTTAGAAGTTTTCCAAAAAGGAAAAAAGTCAGGAAACTTTCAAATCTAAATGAATTCTCTAACATCCCAATACAAGAGTTAGAATGATATCTTGTTCAGTACTCATTTTGGTTCAAACAAATAAAAACAGCAAATCTTGTTGATTTATCGTTTAAAACATGATACAAATTCAATCTCATATAAATTTATGAAAAAAGCCCTCTAAACTTTACTTCTATCTCTATGAATCAACTAGAAAAAACTCTTCAATCCTATTAGCTATATCTGGACTTACTTCCCAGATCCCAGCATAAGGTTGCTCAATATACTGTCTTTTCTTCTTAGTATATAGATAGACTACACTATCCTTTTCTTCATTCTGATGATAAAACTTGATAATGATGTAATCTTTAACATTTGTCGGTTGATCATTTACACTCTCCAAAGAGGTAGATTTGGACTGTTTCTGTATCTCCTCAATCAATTTTGAAATTTCTTCTCTCTTGTTGATAGTTTTAACATCTTCAGAGATTTTTTTCTGCAGAGAAATTACAGAAATACTTTCAGGTTCAGGAAGAATAAGTTTTTTGTTACTAACGCAAGCAGATAGAACAAGAAATGAGATTGAACAGACTATTATGGTGATAATTTTTTTCATACAGGATCACATCCTTTCATTCTTCTTACTTCTTCTCTTAGATATAATTATAATATCATACCGTAGCAATTTTTACAATATCTTATTCCCTTATAACATTCATTAATGTAAAAGTTTCACATTTATAATTTTACAACTAAGTTCGTCTCTTACATTGGTTTTTAAAATATGGGTATCAGCGTGGGTATCAAAACAAAAAACAGGCTCTCCGAAAACTCGGAAAGCCTTATTTAATGCTACTGCTAGCTTCCTCACCTTTACATTTCAAGGCTCGGGATAAAAAGGTTCACTGGACCTTTTTATTTAGCGATTGGGTAAACAGAAACTTGTTTTTTATCGCGTCCTTTACGTTCAAAGCGTACTACGCCTTCAACTTTAGCGAACAAAGTATCGTCTCCACCACGTCCAACGTTTACACCTGGATAGATGTGTGTCCCACGTTGACGGTAAAGGATTGATCCACCTGTTACAGTTTGTCCGTCAGCTGCTTTAGCTCCAAGACGTTTCGCTTGTGAATCACGTCCGTTTGATGTAGAACCTCCACCTTTTTTGTGGGCGAAAAGTTGCAAGTTGTTAAGAGTCATTTTTAACATAATGTTTTCCTCCGTGTTAGTTTTCTGTGATAACTCTGGTTTGGACGAACTCAGAAGAGTTCTCCGATAAGTTTGCCATACCTAAGAAAAATGATTCAAAGAATAACTGGGTCATTTCTCTCTGGTGTGAAGGAAGATCTTTTGGTATTTCAACCATCAGATAGCCACCTTCATCTTCGTTTAATTCTAGGATTGGTTCATAGCCTGCAAATTTCTCAATAGAATTGATAAAGTTAATGGCAAGCGTAGAAACCGATGCACACACGACATCAAAGCCGTATTCGCCACTCTCGGCGTGTCCAGTAATTTCCGCACTCCTCAGCTCGCCATCTTCGGCTCTCTCAAAGACTGCCTGTATCATGTGTTCTCCTTAAAATTAAGCGTTGATTGCGTTGATGACAACTTTTGTATATGGTTGACGGTGACCTTGTTTACGGTGGCTACCTTTTTTAGGTTTGTACTTGTAAGTAACAACTTTCTTTTGTTTTCCTTGTTTTTCAACAGTTCCAACTACAGTAGCTCCAGCAACAAGTGGAGTTCCGACAACAGTGTTTTCACCACCAACAAGAACAACTTCGTTAAAAGTAACTTCTTGACCAGCTTCAACGTTCAATTTTTCAACGTAAACTGCTTGACCAACTTCAACTTTAACTTGTTTTCCGCCAGTTTTGATAATTGCGTATGTGCTCATTATGCACCTCCTATGATTTTTATGGGTTTCCCCGAATTTTTTGTGAAGACTCGCCTCGCATCGTGGGACGAACCACTTAAAAGAAGAGCTCTAAGTATAACAAAGAATAAACTAGGAATTGAGCCGAAGGCATAACTTATGTTAGGCAAGGCGACAATGACGAAGTTTAAATTTGTTATACGACGAGCAACGATGTTCGTGCGGTTGCACAGGAACGTGCATAGTCAACTCTTCAAGTATAGCATATCTCCTGTTTTCTTACAAGTAATAACACCTAAAATCAAGCTTTTTCTTTTACTTTTTTCTGCCACGAGGCAAAAAGCATGCTGAGATAAAAAATACTCATCATAATAGGAACACCAAGAATGGTCTTTTCATGATAGAAAATCGTCAAATAGGCTGAAAAGACAACGCCAAGGACAAAACTACTAAGCAGGCTAACAAATATGAATCCTTCACGCAAAAAAGGTGTATGCTTGGTTCGGAAATAATCTCCAAAAGCTAGCATGGTCCGTTTTATATTCCCTGTCATAAAAGCGTTATTATAGGCAATACCCGACACTTCTCCAAAAGCAGTTGTCACCAGTCCCATACAGAAAGCCAAGGGCGGTACTAGATAGATATTATCCACAGTTTGCGGCACAAAACCAATAATGATTGATAAGATTGCCAAAGGAATCAATGATAGAATGGGCTTTTTCACAATTCTCAATTTTTCCTTATAAATCGTTAGTAAAAAGACCCCCATCATAAAAGCTAGCAAGGTGAGAACCTTGTCCCTAACATCTGAAACATTATTTTGAATTAATTCTACTGAAAGAAAGACGACATTCCCAGTTTGTCCAGCTACAAGAGTATTCCCTCGCACAATAAACGTATAGGCATCTACATAACCTGCACAAAAAGTCAAAAAAAGCGCTAGCCTCTTAGACTGACGTGATATTTTTCTTATCGGTAATAACCTCATTTTCCCTCCCATTTCATTTACTCATCTCATTATTGTACCACTTTCTTTGGAAAAGACCTAGTAGCTTATTTGAAATTTTTTCCCCTCTGTTGGATAGTCCTGTCTATCTATGTTATAATGAAAGAAGGATTTGAAATTGGAAAAGGAGTAACTATGCTTAAATTAGGTGTCATCGGAACAGGGGCTATCAGCCACCACTTCATAGAAGCAGCCCATACCAGTGGAGAATACAAGCTGGTCGCAGTCTATTCTAGAAAACTAGAAACTGCGGCAACCTTTGCTTCTCGCTATCAGGATATCCAACTCTTTGATCAAGTAGAGGACTTCTTCAAAAGCTCCTTTGATGTAGTCTATATTGCTAGCCCAAACTCCTTACATTTTGTTCAGGCACAAGCTGCCTTGTCTGCTGGTAAACACGTTATTCTTGAAAAGCCAGCTGTCACACAACCACAAGAATGGCTAAATTTGATTCAAACAGCTGAGAAAAATAATTGTTTTATCTTTGAAGCAGCTCGTAATTATCACGAGAAAGCTTTCACTACTATCAAAAACTTTTTAGCAGACAAACAAATTTTGGGAGCAGATTTCAACTATGCCAAGTATTCTTCCAAAATGCCGGATTTGTTGGCTGGACAAACACCAAATGTCTTTTCAGACCGTTTTGCTGGTGGAGCTCTTATGGATTTGGGGATTTATCCCCTCTACGCTACCGTTCGTCTCTTTGGAATGGCTCAAGACGCAACCTACCAAGCTCGACAGCTTAACAATAGCATTGACCTAAATGGAGACGGCACTCTCTTCTACCCTGACTTTCAAGTTCACATCAAGGCAGGAAAAAACATCACTTCCAATCTTCCTTGTGAGATTTACACAGCAGATGGAACCTTGACTCTCAACACGATTGAACATGTTCGCTCAGCTATTTTTAGCGACCACCAAGGAAATCAAGTCCATCTTCCTATCCAACAGGCTCCTCATACGATGACTGAGGAAGTCGCTGCATTTGCACAGATGATTCAGCAATCAGACCAGACACTCTACCAGAATTGGCTGGATGATGCAGGCTCTGTTCATGACCTACTATATACCATGCGCCAGACTGCTGGCATTAGATTTGAGGCAGAAAAATGAAAACCAAACTACCGACTGAATGGCAAGAACTGAGCGACCAACTCGGTTTCCAAGAATTCACCCCCATTCAAACTCAACTATTTGAACCACTTCTTGCAGGAGAAAATCTTCTAGGAGTAAGTCCAACAGGAACTGGTAAGACCCTAGCTTATCTCCTACCAAGTCTTCTCAGACTACAAAAGAAAAAGGCCCAACAACTCTTGATTCTAGCACCAAATACAGAACTTGCTGGACAGATTTTTGATGTATGTAAAACGTGGGCAGAAGCTATCGACTTGACTACTCAGCTCTTCTTATCAGGTTCGAGCCAGAAACGCCAGATTGAACGCCTAAAGAAAGGACCAGAAATTCTGATTGGAACTCCTGGCCGTATCTTTGAACTAATTAAATTGAAAAAAATCAAGATGATGAATGTGGAAACCATCATCCTGGATGAATTCGACCAATTGCTAGATGATTCTCAGATACACTTTGTCGAAAAAATTACTCACTACGCACCTCGCGATCACCAACTGGTCTACATGAGTGCGACAACCAAGTTTGACCAAGAAAAGATTTCGTCTAATACACATACCATTGACCTCTCTGACCAAAAATTGGACAACATCCAACATTTCTATATGCAGGTAGACCAACGTCACCGAGTGGATATGCTACGAAAACTAGCTCATGTTGAGGATTTCCGCGGTCTGGTCTTCTTTAACAGCTTATCAGACCTTGGAAGCGCAGAAGAAAAATTACAGTATCGTGATATCTTGGCTGTTTCTCTAGCTAGTGATGTCAATGTCAAATTTAGAAAAGTCATCTTAGAAAAGTTTAAAGACAAGCAACTAACCCTGCTTCTTGCAACAGACCTTCTGGCACGTGGAATTGATATCGATAGCCTAGAATGTGTCGTAAACTTTGATGTCCCAAGAGATAGCGAGACCTACACTCACCGTGCTGGCCGTACTGGCCGTATGGGTAAGGAAGGTTACGTTATCACTCTCGTAACCCATTCTGAAGAACTCAAAAAACTCAAGAAATTTGCAAGTGTACAAGAAATTATCCTAAAAAATCAAGAACTCTATATCAAATGAAGCTCTGTTTGCTCTATGCACATCAAGTGTATGGAGCTTTTTATAAGCAATTCAATTTTATACTCTTCAAAAATCTCTTCAAACCGCATCAGCTTCGCCTTACCGTATGTATGGTTACTGACTTCGTCAGTCTTATCTACAACCTCAAAAACATGTTTTGAGCTGACTTCGT
>NZ_CAUQCP010000032.1:0-27260 GCF_963516575.1 uncultured Streptococcus sp. | reverse complement strand
AGGTTGCAGAAACAGAAGAATTGTTTAACAATCCAATTCATCCATATACTCAAGCATTGCTTTCAGCAGTACCAATCCCAGATCCAATCTTGGAACGCAAAAAGGTCTTAAAGGTTTACGACCCAAGTCAACACGACTATGAGACTGATAAGCCGTCTATGGTTGAAATCCGTCCAGGTCACTATGTTTGGGCTAACCAAGCTGAATTGGCACGTTATCAACAAGGATTAAACTAATATTGGTTTTATAATTTCCATGTTAATTTTGTGGAAATTATAAACCTTTTTTTGTTGGGCTAATTTGAAAATGCTTTGCAAATATCCTGAAAGAATTTTCGAAAAATTTTAAAATGATAAAAACGCATAATATCAGATGTAGGTTAGCTTGATATTATGCGTTATTATTATGTAAAAGATTTGATGAATTTCTCCTAATACTCTTTGATTTTCATTGAGTATAAAATTGAGTTTTTCTATAGTCTCAAACGTATGTATAGAGCATTTTAGAAATTAGAGTATGTTAAATCAGTGAATTTGATAGTCTGTATCTGTTTCAAAGTATTATAAAATCGTTTATCCGATATTTTTTATTTAAAATTGACCAATAACAACTGTACTAGTTTTATCCAATGAAATTGAAGAGAGCGCATCTAATAGTTCATTATAGTAGAATCCATTTTTCAAATTTGTTTTAGTAGCTAGAGCGAACACTTCTAGCGTATATCGATGATCTTTATCAGGAGGAGTTGGTCCAACAAACATAGAATCAATTTCAGAAAAATCAGTTTCCAATAGAGGACTTGCGAAACTATTTTTCCCTTGCGTAATAGAATCTTTATAATCTAGACTGTAATTTTCAGGAATAATGACTGTATTATTTTTAACTTTTATATCCGTAGCAAGCCAGTGAATCCAAGGGAATGAACAAACTGGAATAGCATCATAATCAATTAAAGTAATAGCTATATATTTTGTTCCTTCTGGTAATTCGCTAATTTCAAATAGGAAAGATCGTATAGGATTCCCCTTAATAATGTCGGTACAATCTGCTTCTTTTCCAAATCGTTTAGGCAATAAGTTCTGGTTAAAAGGTATATTAATTTTCATCATATTGCTCCTTTCGTATAATCGAATAAATTATTCTTGATTCTATGATATAATAAATACTAACTTTTTAAAATTTGGAAAAAGTTAATAATTCATTAAATATTATTTTAGGAAGGAGAGGAGATAATGAATTTAGATTGGTATTATACATTCTTAGTATTATCTAAACACCTCAATTATCATAGAGCAAGCGAAGAATTATTTTTAACGGAACCAACACTTCACCAGCAAATAAAAAAACTCGAAAAACACTTGCAAGTAAATTTATTTGAAACAGTTGGAAGAAATTTAACTCTGACTCCAACAGGACGAGAATTTATCCCTATCGTAAAAAAAATAATTGCGACATATGAAGATGGAATTAAAAAAATACAGTTAAAAAATAAAAAGTTGGAAACACATTTAAACATCGCAGTTTCACCTTACATAGCTACCTATCTGTTACCGAAATTTCTTCCAGAATTTTTTGAAGAACAACCATCTGTAGGTATTTCAATTACCGTTTTACAAAATGATATTGCTCGAGAAATTGAAAATAATCAATTTGATATTGGGATAGCTAGGGAAGAACCTTATACTACAAAGATTAATTCAGAAAAAATTTGTGAGGGGAAAATTGCTCTTTTTTATCCCAAAAATGATTCTCAACTAACTGAGGTGGAGTTATTTCAAAAATATAAGATTTTATCAGATAATCATCCTGTTTATTGGAATAAAGTAAAACAAGAAATTTCTGAAATTGTTCCAGAATCTCAATTTGTTTCTATAAAGGATATAACAGTAACTGAGAAATTGATTGAAATGGGACAAGGGATCTCTTATCTCCCTCTATACCTTAAAATGACCTTAAATCCTAATATTGCTACTCGAATACCAGAAGAAATTTCTATTCCACTATCCTTTACTTACATAATGACTAGAAAAAATTCGGAAGTTATTGAACTTTTCAAAAATAAATTTAAGGAATTTATTGTTTTTGAACAAAATAAAGTAAATTTTTGACTCTTAAAAAGATGACTTGTGTATCTAGGAACTAGTGTTAATGTATAAAATTGAAATTTCGCATCATCCTTTCTGAGTTTAGATTGACTTTGTTGTGAGTTTGAAACAGAGATCGAAAAACTTTGAAAGAATTTTCGAAAAATTTTAAAAAATTCTGAAATATTCTTGACAGCTAATGAAAAAGGTGGTAAGATAGGAAACATCAAAAAAGAAAGCAGAAAAAGAAATGAATAAGAGACAAGCTGTAACTATGAATCAAAACTTTTACTTTAGCTACTTTAGATAGTGTTTGTAGACATGTCACCATGGATACAAACAGTTCAAGCAATTTGTTTGTATCTATGTGGCTAAGATTTTTGATTGTGGTCCATATAGATGAATATCTAAATGGACTAGCTAAGTTGTAACTTGTTAGATTATTTCAAGCATCCGTTTAGATAGTATCTAGGCGGTTTTTTGTTTTATCTTTTCTGAGAAGGAGTTTCATTATGAAAGTTGTTCGAAAATTACTAGCCCCTCTCTTGGTAGTGGGTATCCTCTTGACCTCTCTGATCAGTCTACATCAGTTGAAGGCAGATAAGAAAAAAGATGTGTTTCGTATCGGTATTTCGCAATTTATTACCCACCAGTCCCTAGACGCTACTAGAGAAGGCTTTGTGGATGAGCTGGCTAAACAAGGCTATGTGGAGGGGAAAAATATTGAGATTGATTTGCAAAATGCACAAGGAGAACAGAGAAATCTAAAAACCATTTCCCAGCAACTAGCAGAATCTAGTGATGTTGTTCTAGCTATCGCAACGCCTTCTGCTCAGAGTTTGGCCAATACAACACAAACGACACCTGTTATCTTTTCAGCGGTAACAGATCCTGTCAGTGCCAAGTTGGTTGAGTCAAGAGAGCATCCTGGGGGCAATGTAACTGGGACAAGCGATCAGTCATCAGATGCCATTTCAACTCAAATCAATTTGATAAAGAAAGTGTTGCCAAAGGCTAAAACAATTGGAATTCTCTATACTCAGAGCGAGCCAAACTCAGTTGTCCAAAAGGATGAAGCTAAGCGTCTTCTAGAAGAAAAAGGCTTTACCGTTGTTGAAAAAACAATCTTGGACAGTAACAACGTCAAGGCGGCAGCAGAGAGCTTGATGGCAGAAGTGGATATGGTTTTTGTACCAACGGATAATATCATTTCGTCAACCATGGAAACAGTCAAGCAGGTTTCTATTAAACACAAGGTTCCAGTATTCGGTGGTTCAACAGAAATGATTGCTGTGGGTGGCTTGTATAACTACGGAACCAATTATGAAGAATTGGGAAGACAGACAGCTCGCATGCTGATTCGTGTCTTAAAAGGTGAGAAGCCAGAAAATATAGCAGTTGAGTTGCCTGAAAAACTGGAATTGCATACCAATCAAGAAATGGCAGATGCACTAGGAATTGATATCAGTAAGTTAGAAGGCAAGGAATAAGGAGGTTTAAGATGAATTTTGTGTTATCTAGTTTATCAGAAGGTTTGTTGTGGTCGATTATGGCCATTGGGGTCTACTTGACTTTCCGTATTTTGGATATTGCGGATATGACTGCTGAAGGAGCCTTTCCACTGGGGGCGGCTGTCGTCGTATCTCAGATACAGGCAGGGACAAATCCTTGGATTGCGACCTTACTTGCTTTGCTGGCAGGTATGGTAGCAGGTCTTGTATCAGGAATGCTCCACACCAAGATGAAAATTCCAGCTCTCTTGACAGGGATTGTGACCTTGACAGGGCTTTATTCAATCAATATTAAAATCATGGGAAGCGTGCCCAATCTTTCCTTGGGAGATTTTTCAACTGTCTTTAAACAGTTGGCGAGCTTAGGGCTGACAACTGAAGAAGCTGTTTTCTCACTCAGTTTAGCCTGTCTCTTACTTGTTTGTTTGGTCTTGACCCTTTTGATGAAAACAGAGATTGGCTTGGTCTTGCGTTCGACTGGGGACAATATTCCGATGAGTGAGGCAAATGGGGTCAATGTAGACACCATGAAGATTGTTGGTTACATGATTTCAAACGGTTTGATTGCCTTATGTGGTTCCTTGTTTGCTCAAAATGATGGATTTTCGGATGTAACTTCTGGGACAGGAACTATCGTTGTTGGTTTGAGTGCAGTGATTATTGCGGAAGTTTTGATTCACGATTTAACTATTGGAGGTCGTTTGTTATCTATCGGAATCGGTGCTATTGTTTACCGTTTGATTATTTTAAATATCTATGAGATTCCAAATCTAGATCAAAATCTGGTTCGTCTCTTTAATGCAATCTTGTTAGCCTTGGTTTTATTTGCACCAGAATTGCAAAAGAGATTAAAGATTCGTAGTTTGAAACTGAGAAATGAATAGGAGGAGAAAGTTATGGCAAGTTTGTTAACACTTGAAAATATCCACAAGACATTTGAAGCAGGGACAGTCAATGAGAACCATGTCCTCAAAGGATTAGATTTAGAAGTTGAAGAGGGAGATTTTATCTCTGTAATCGGTGGAAATGGAGCAGGCAAATCCACTTTGATGAATATCTTGGCTGGCAATCTATCTGTAGACGAAGGGGATCTTTTATTGGCAGGTAAATCCATTAAAAATCTGAGTGTCAGAAAGAGAGCCAAGGATATTGCCCGTGTTTTTCAGGATCCTAAGATGGGAACCGCTTCGCGTTTGACGATTGAGGAGAATATGGCTATTGCCTTGAGACGTGGGCAAAAGAGAGGGCTTGGTTGGGGCGTGAAGGAGAAGGATAGAATCCAGTTCCAAGAAGCCTTAAAAGAGTTGAATATTGGTCTTGAAAATCGCTTGAAAGTGGATACTCAATACCTTTCAGGAGGACAAAGACAGGCCTTGACCCTAGTCATGGCAGCTCTGGTGAAACCCAAACTTTTGCTTTTGGATGAACACACTGCGGCACTTGATCCGAAAACAAGTCAAATGGTGATGAACTTGACGCACAAGATTGTGGAACACCATCAGTTGACTACTTTGATGATTACCCACGATATGAACCATGCGATTGAGTACGGCAATCGTCTCATTATGCTCTATCAGGGTAAGATAGTGGTGGATGTCAAGGGAGAGGAGAAAAAGCATCTGACAGTTGAAGACCTCATGCATCTCTTCCAGAAAAATAGTGGCCAAAGTCTAGTCAGTGATGAATTAGTTTTAGGATAAAGAAAAAGGCTGAGATGTGGTGTCTTAGTCTGTTTATAATATGGCTTACACAGCATTGTTAACCAGATACTTGTCAATTGCTGTATGACATTAGTATTGATTTAAATTGATACAAGGTAAAAGAAATCTGGAAGAATCTGTTTCTGTCTAGGAGTTCTCACTATTGTTAAAACCAGTCCTCAAGACAAAAGGACTGGTTTGTAGTTTAGAATATTATCTTAAAAGATATCAGTTAAATGGTAGATGAAATGGTGTATAACATACTTGAATTGAACTTGAATAGGATGAGCCCTCCAAGTAATTCTTAAAAATTTATATATCTAATCTATCTTATTTTTTAATAAGAAAATTGATGTTAAGACTACACTCAGTCCTGCTAAGAAGAGGAGTGGATTTGAGGATTCACCAGTTTCTGGAAGTTGTTCTTTATAATGAGTATTTTCCATCTGAGTAGGACTATCGGTAGTTGAAGTCTGTTCAAAGTTTAGTGAAGTTGGTTCTGAAGGGATTTCAATTGTCTTGTTTGGTGTAGTTTCTTGAGAATGGCTAGATTGATAGACTACCGCATATGTACCAAAGTGACTAGTGGTAAATTCTGCCCTACCTTCTCGAACTGTAAAATCAAGTGCTTCCAATTCCTTAGTTGGACTTAGGTAATAAACATTTTCTACATCGGCTGTAATTGGTAATCTAACTAAAACAGCTCTTTGTGGTTGTATATTATGGTTGTTTGGATTTTTAAATTGAATATCATAAGCATCGTATATCTTACCAAACAGTTCTTGAGCTAATACGCGTTTACTGGAGAGATGAGAAATTCCTGCTAAATCAGTTGCTCTACCAATAATCTCAACGCCAGTCTTTTCATCCTTCAGAATACGCAGTTTATAGTCAGAAATACTGCTAGTCGATGTTTTTTCTTGCCTATCATCTCCACCAGGTTTACTATAATCGGGACTTTCTACTGTAGGAGCTTTCTGTTCTCTACCTATCTCGATAGATTTGGTGTATTCAGGTATTTCCACAGTAGGCGGTTGCTCTAGTCCTGCTGTGCCGATAGGTTTAGTGTATTCAGGAATTTCTACAATAGGAGCAGGATCATCTCCCTTGCTTGAAGTTGGTTGCTGATTCTCATCCTTTTTGGTAAAGACAGCTACTACAGGACTGCTTGTTGTATTTCCCTGGATAGAATAAGCTTCTATCGCATTTCCAACTTTTCGATTGGTTTCGTCAGGGATAGGGATTTGTACCTGATTATCTTGGATTGATAAGACAGTCTGATCCCCAGTCGTAACCAGATGATTATCGTCTATCTTGCGTAAAACGAGTGGATCTTTGATACCTGGGAAGGTCACAGCGATGGCTTCCCAGTCTCCAGCTGGAAGAGTTAAAGAGATGTTTTTATCCCCTGCCTTAAGTGGTGCGATACTTGGACTATCCAAGCTTACAGCTGGAGCTTTAATCACATCAAATGAATCTAGAGAAATTTTCTTGCGACCTGCTGGTGAATTTGGATCAACTTTCAATGTCAAAATATGATTGCCATCGGTCAGATTAGTAAATTCTCCAATTAAGGTTGCCTTTTGGGTAGGGCCAGCAGTGTAGAAGTCTAGACTTGACATTTCTTTGCCATCTAGTGTCACGAGAGCTTTTCCGAGAGCGGATGTTTTAAGTCCGTAAATTCGAATACCTGTTCCAGTAAATGGAATGGTTGCCTGAGCTTCTGAAGCAGTACTTGGGTCACTGTTATTGATGTCCGCATATTTTTCTGTGCTCTTATATAATTCAGTATCGCTCCAATCTTTGAATTGAGATCCGTATTGAATGCGAGAGTCACGGTCATCCATTTTTTCAATAGTTGTTCCCTGTCCAGGTAAAACTTTAAAGTAGTCTAAGGAAATTTTGGAACGTTCACTGCCACGGTGTTTATGCTCTTGTTTTACAGTGATGGTCATCACATGAGCACCATCTGACAATCCTGTGAAGCGACCGATAAGGCTACCTTTTTCAGTTGCACCTGCAGTATAAAAGTCCAGTTCACCGACTGATTTACCATCGATTTTGACTTCAGCGATTCCCAATTGAGATGATTTGAGACCATAGATTTCAATGCCAACACCATTGAAAGGAATGGTTGCTGTCGCATCTTTATCTGTATAGTGACCTAGTGAAAGGTCGGCAAACTTCTCTGTTCCTCCAAATAATTCTGAGTCTGCCCAGTTTCCAAATGCAGAACCGTATTGGATTCGGCTATCACGGTCATCCATCAATTGGTTATAGGTTTCGACATTGGTCTTTTCGGATACCTGTGTAGAAACATTACCCAGTATAGCCTTAACAGTATAAGTGTAGGCGAGTTGAGGATCGAGTGAGCGGTCGATAAAATGGGTTTGATTGGTTACAAATTCTCTGCTTGCAGAGGTTTGGCCAGATTCGTCTTTCGCTTGTCTTTGGATAACATAGTGGGTAGCGCCTTCTACTTGGTTGAAGGTGAGTTCGGCAGTGACGCCATTTTGTCTAACTGCTGTCAGACTGGTTACACGACCAGGGAAATGTTCAAAGGTAATGACATCACCTTTTTGCGTTGCTAGTTGGATGCGGCCATCTTTAAGAACAGTTGCTTTGACAGATTTGCCATTGACCTTGATTTGGCTGGCTTCGATATTTGGATAATCTACAACTAGGTCTCCACCGACATTTGCCAGGAAGGACAGGTTTTGCAGGTTTTTATCTTTCCACTTCATGCTTACTTCAAAGTTACCACGGGCAACCAGACCAGAAACCTGACCGTCTTTCCAAGCATCTGGAAGGGCTGGCAATGGTGCAATGTAGCCAGTGTGTGATTGAAGAAGCATTTCTGCAATTCCACTGGTTGCTCCAAAGTTTCCATCGATTTGGAAAGGTGCGTGCGTATCCCAAAGGTTTTCTAGGGTTGAATATTTGAGCTGTTCAGCAAGCAGGCGATGGGCACGGTTACCGTCTAAGAGACGAGCCCAGAGGTTGATTTTATTGGCCTTAGACCAACCAGTACCACCATCTCCGCGGTGATTGAGGGTAGCACGTGCAGCCTCTAAGTATTCAGCCTGGTCTTTGCTAAAGAGCGTACCTGGGAAGAGACCTACCAGATGGGAAACGTGGCGGTGATTATTTTCAATGCCTTCATTAGTGAATTGTGGACTGTCTTCTTCGTACCATTCCTTGATACGTCCCTCTTTGTTAATGTGAAGTGGTTTTAGTTTGTCAAATTTAGCCTTGACCTCTGTGGCTAAGTCTTTGTCGACATTCAGATGGTTGGCGACTTCCATGTAGTCATGAAATAGCTGCCAGACTAGTGATTGGTCAAAGGTATTTCCAATGGTAATGGTACCGTGTTCTGGTGAGTAGGATGGAGAAGATACCCAACGGTCGCTGGCCTGGTCATAGTGCAAGAAGGAATTCCAGAACTTAGCTGTTTCCTTGAGCATTGGATAAATCTTTTCTTTTAGATAAGTTTCATCCTTGGTGAATTTATAGTAGTCATAGACGTTCTGCATCATCCAGGCATTAGCAGCTGGAGACCAACCCCAATAGTAATTCCAACCAGGAGTTGTCCAGCCAAATGGTGTTGCTTGAGTGTGGACTAGCCAACCATTTTCTTGTCCGTCTTTGGATTCGATACCAGCGTATTCTTTGGCAGCGATACGACCATAATAGCGCATGTCGTCAATGTAATTGATCATTGGCTTGGCTGTTTCAGCTAGATTGCTCATGTAGGCTGGCCAATAGTTCATTTGCAAATTGACATTGAGATGGTAGTCAGCGTTCCAAGGTGGATTGTCTACGGCATTCCAGACTCCTTGTAGGTTGGCAGGAAGGGCATCTGTCCGATCACGAGATGAACTAATCAATAAATAACGTCCGTATTGGAAGAAGAGTTCTTCCAGTTTTTGCCCTTTGCTAGGGTTATAGGTCTGAAGGGCCTCTTTTGTCGTTTGAGCAGTCTTGCTTCCACCTAGGTTTAGTTTGACGCGGTTAAAGAGGCTTTGATAGTCTTTGATATGGTCCTTTTTAAGTGTCTCGTAGTCTTTGCCCTTAGCTGCTTCGACAATCCCTTTAACTGTTTTTTCGAGGTCAATGTCTTTTCGATAGTTGGTTTTAGGATTTTGAGCAAAGTTAGTCTTGGCACTGAGTAAAAGCGTAGCATAACTAGCCCCTGTGACCGTTAAACTATCCTCATGAACAGTAACTTTTCCGTCCGTTTTAATTCCTAGATAGGATGCGAACCGGAGGCCATTATCTTTGACTGTACCTTTTAGTAGGATACCATTTGGGTCTGTCGTAACATGGCCACTTTTGTAGTTAGAATATTCCGCTGAGTAGTTTCCGTTAGCAAGCAAATCTTCTGTTAAGCTATTCCAAACTGTAAAATCAAGTTTTTTGTCTCCTTTTTGGGTCAAGTGGGTCACGGTGACATCATCAGGATAGCTGGAGAAGGTTTCACGTTTGAAGGTTGTCCCATCTTGGGTGTAAGAAGTGGTTGTAGTGGCTTCTGAGATATC
Organism: uncultured Streptococcus sp.; assembly: GCF_963516575.1. Taxonomy (GTDB): domain Bacteria; phylum Bacillota; class Bacilli; order Lactobacillales; family Streptococcaceae; genus Streptococcus. Next base: position 17,427 of record NZ_CAUQCP010000032.1, on the reverse strand, counting down.
TAAACCACGGTGATAATCTGTTACTGTATCCAACCCCTTTTTCTGGTTATTGAAAACCATGGATACATCACCAAAGGCTAAATAACGTCCATATTGGGAATTGTTTGGACCAACTAGATTTCGCTCGGCTAATCGTTTGGCTTTTTGGCGGTCTCCATCCTCTAGAGCCTTACGAATTTCTGCTAAAATTTTATACCGTTCCTGATAGTTTCCTCCATTATAGTCGGTACTGTCGGGACGCGGTCCACCTGACCAAAGAGTTTTTTCGTTGTATTGGATTCTCTCCTCGCCGACGAGACCAAAAACCTTAGCCCCCATCTCACCATTCCCAACTGGAAGGGCTTGTTTTTCCCATCCATCATAGGAAGGAGCTGTTGGTCGATCATAGTTTAGCTGATAGTTGCTTTGTTCTGTCACAGGTAGTTCTTGTTTTTCGGTTTCCTTATTTTCATTAGGTTTTACAATAGCCTCAGTACTGGCTTGATTAGTTGTAGCAGAGGCAACATTAGCCTCAGTGGGTTTGATTTCAGAAACACTATTATCAGCTAGAACTGGTTTTGAATGGTCAATTGCTTCGCTTGGCTGTGTGTGCTCGGTTGATTCAGTTGTTTTCGTAACGGTATCTGTCTTAGCTGTAGTTTTCTCCAGTGTAGCCTCGTTTTGCTTTACTTCAGTAGTATCAGCAGAGACGGTATGACTAGCTAGAAAAACCGCACCAAGCAAAACAGAAGCTGTGCCGACTGTTAGCTTTCGAATACTGTAGCGACAGGATTTCTCCCTCCAAATTTTTTCCATAGAAACCTCCTTCATTAATTAAAAGCGCTTTCATTTTTTCTTAAAAAAATATAATGCCCTATTTACAGTCTGATATGGATCGATTTTATTTGTACCATTTTAATATAACAAATAAAAACAGAGAAAGCAAGAGATTTTCATATGAAGTTATAGTTTTATATAATGTGACTGGAAACTGGTTAAACAAGTAGTCAAAGATGCGAGTGTATAAGGCGACTATGTATTGGTATCGTCTTGAAAGCGTAAAACAAACTGGTCAGGGTGGCTAGTTTGTGGTATAATGAAAGAGACTCAAAAAGAAACAGGAGAAAAATGATGGATTTACTTTTAGCAATTGTATTGATTGTGCTAGCTTTTCTAGGAGGAGCTCTTGGAGGAATGTACTTGGTTCGTAAGCAAATCGAAAAAGAATTCGCTGACAACCCACGTTTGAATGCTGAAGCAGTTCGTACTCTTTTGAGTGCAAATGGTCAAAAACCAAGCGAAGCCAAGGTACAACAAGTGTACCACCAAATCATCCGCCAACAAAAAGCAGCCCTTGCTAACAATAAAAAGAAAAAATAAATAAGGAAAAGTCTGGGATGAAAGTTCCAGACTTCTCACTATGTTGGTTATGGTTTAGGGATGAGACTTTTTCCTTGCATTCTATTGATATTTGATTATGATTAAGAGAGATAGTTGTTGATTAGGCTGTCATTATTCAGTTCATAAGGAACGGTAATCATAATGAACTATCAATCAGAAAAAAGACTAGAAAGAAGACTGTATGGATAATCGACCAATTGGTTTTTTGGATTCGGGTGTCGGGGGCTTGACCGTTGTGCGCGAGCTCATGCGCCAGCTTCCCCATGAAGAAATCGTCTATATTGGAGATTCGGCACGGGCGCCCTATGGTCCCCGTCCTGCTGAGCAAATTCGTGAATATACTTGGCAGTTGGTCAACTTTCTTTTGACCAAGGATGTCAAAATGATTGTCATTGCTTGTAATACTGCGACTGCCGTCGTCTGGGAAGAAATTAAGGCTCAACTAGACATTCCCGTCCTAGGTGTGATTTTGCCAGGAGCTTCGGCAGCTATCAAGTCCAGCCAAGGTGGGAAAATCGGAGTGATTGGAACGCCTATGACGGTACAATCAGATATCTACCGCCAGAAAATCCATGATCTGGATCCGGACTTACAGGTGGAGAGCTTGGCCTGTCCCAAGTTTGCTCCCTTGGTTGAGTCAGGTGCCCTGTCAACCAGTGTCACCAAGAAAGTGGTCTATGAAACCCTGCGTCCCTTGGTTGGAAAGGTGGATAGCCTGATTTTGGGCTGTACCCATTATCCACTCCTAAGACCTATTATTCAAAATGTCATGGGGCCCAAGGTTCAGCTCATCGATAGTGGAGCAGAGTGCGTACGAGATATCTCAGTCTTACTTAATTATTTTGAAATCAATCGTGGTCGCGATGCTGGACCACTCCATCACCGTTTTTACACAACAGCCAGCAGCCAAAGTTTTGCACAAATTGGTGAAGAATGGCTGGAAAAAGAGATTCATGTGGAGCATGTAGAATTATGACAAATAAAATTTATGAATATAAGGATGAACAGGACTGGTATGTCGGGTCCTATGGTATTTTTGGTGGCGTCCGGACGTTGACGGATGATGATTTGGATTTTCCTCTATTGGAGTTTGCCCAAAGATTTCGAGATGAGGATCGAGGTTTTCCTGTTTCTGTTACTGTTTTACGCTATGGTTCTCTCTACCGTTTATTGTCTTTTGTGGTAGATATCCTCAACCAAGAAATGGGACGAAATCTGGAAGTCATCCAACGTCAGGGGGCTTTTCTCTTGATTGAAAATGGGCAACTCCTGCATGTAGCATTGCCTAAAGAAGGTGTTGATGTAGAAGCTTTCTTTGAGACAAGCAAGGTCAGAGAAACCTTATTGATTGCGACTCGAAACGAAGGCAAGACCAAGGAATTCCGAGCTATCTTTGACAAGCTAGGCTACGATGTGGAAAATCTTAATGACTATCCTGACCTGCCTGAAGTAGCAGAAACAGGCATGACCTTCGAAGAAAATGCCCGCCTCAAGGCAGAAACCATTTCTCAATTAACGGGCAAGATGGTTTTGGCAGATGACTCAGGTCTCAAAGTCGATGTCCTTGGTGGCTTGCCAGGTGTCTGGTCAGCTCGTTTCGCAGGTGTGGGAGCTACTGACCGTGAAAACAATGCCAAACTCTTGCACGAATTGGCCATGGTCTTTGAACTCAAGGACCGCTCGGCTCAATTCCATACAACCCTAGTCGTAGCCAGTCCAAACAAGGAAAGCTTGGTTGTTGAAGCAGACTGGTCTGGCTACATTAACTTTGAACCCAAGGGTGAAAATGGATTTGGTTACGATCCTCTCTTCCTTGTAGGAGAGACAGGTAAGTCCTCAGCTGAATTAACCCTTGAAGAAAAAAATAGTCAATCTCACCGTGCCTTAGCCGTTAAGAAACTTTTGGAGGTATTTCCATCATGGCAAAGCAAACCATCATTGTAATGAGCGATTCTCATGGCGATAGCTTGATTGTGGAAGAAATCCGTGATCGCTATGTAGGCAAAGTTGATGCCGTTTTTCATAACGGCGATTCTGAACTGCGTCCTGATTCTCCCCTTTGGGAGGGCATCCGAGTTGTTAAAGGGAACATGGACTTTTACACCGGCTACCCAGAACGTTTGGTGACCGAGCTTGGTTCGACCAAGATTATCCAAACTCATGGTCACTTGTTTGACATTAATTTTAACTTTCAAAAGTTGGACTACTGGGCTCAGGAGGAAGAGGCTGATATCTGCCTCTATGGTCACTTGCATGTGCCAAGCGCTTGGATGGAAGGCAAAACCCTCTTTCTAAATCCAGGTTCTATCAGTCAACCACGTGGGACTATCAGAGAATGTCTCTATGCTCGTGTGGAGATTGATGACAGTTATTTCAAAGTGGACTTTTTGACACGAGACCATGAGGTGTATCCGGGCTTGTCCAAGGAGTTTAGCCGATGATTGCCAAGGAGTTTGAAACTTTCTTGTTGGGGCAGGAGGAAACATTTTTGACTCCTGCTGAAAATCTGGCTGTGTTGATTGATACCCACAATGCGGATCATGCGACCCTCTTGCTCAGTCAGATGACCTATACCCGTGTTCCCGTTGTGACAGATGAAAAACAGTTTGTTGGGACGATTGGGCTCAGAGATATTATGGCTTATCAGATGGAGCATGATTTGAGTCAAGAAATTATGGCGGATACGGATATTGTTCATATGACGAAAAGGGACGTAGCGGTCGTCTCGCCTGATTTTACTATTACAGAGGTCTTGCACAAGTTGGTAGATGAGTCCTTCTTGCCGGTTGTGGATGCATCTGGGATTTTCCAAGGAATTATCACGCGCAAATCTATCCTCAAGGCAGTCAATGCCCTCTTGCATGACTTTAGTAAGGAATATGAGATTCGATGCAAATGAGAGATAGGATTTCAGCCTTTTTAGAGGAAAAGCAGGGCTTATCTGCCAATTCTAAGCAGTCCTATAAGTATGATCTGGAGCAATTTTTAGACATTGTGGGTAATCGGATTTCTGAGACCAGTCTCAAGATTTACCAAGCCCAGCTAGTCAATCTAAAGATCAGCGCTCAGAAGCGAAAGACTTCGGCCTGTAATCAATTTCTCTACTTTCTCTATCAAAAAGGAGAAGTGGATAGCTTTTATCGTTTGGAATTAGCTAAACAAGCTGAACAGAAGACCGAAAAGCCAGAATTGTTAGACCTAGACTCTTTTTGGAAAGAAAGTGACTATCCAGAGGGGCGCTTGCTGGCTCTTCTTATCTTGGAAATGGGGCTCTTGCCAAGTGAGATTTTAGCTCTCAAGGTTGCAGATATCAATCTGGATTTTCAGGTGTTGCGAATCAAGAAGGCTTCCCAACAGAGGATTGTCACCATTCCTACGACCTTGCTGTCAGAATTGGAACCCTTGATGGGCCAGACCTATCTCTTTGAAAGGGGAGGGAAAGCCTATTCTCGTCAGTGGGCTTTTCGTCAGCTAGAATCCTTTGTCAAGGAGAAAGGTTTCCCAACCTTATCCGCCCAAGCCTTGCGGGAACAGTTCATTCTACGACAAATTGAAAAGAAGGTCGATTTGTACGAAATTGCAAAAAAATTAGGATTAAAAACAGTCCTGACCTTAGAAAAATATAGATAATGGATATTAAATTAAAAGATTTTGAAGGGCCCCTGGACTTGCTTTTGCACCTGGTTTCTAAGTACCAGATGGATATCTACGATGTGCCTATTACGGAAGTCATTGAGCAGTATCTAGCCTATGTCTCAACCCTGCAGGCTATGCGTCTGGAAGTGACGGGCGAGTACATGGTTATGGCCAGTCAGCTCATGTTGATCAAGAGTCGCAAACTACTTCCAAAGGTAGCAGAAGTGACAGACTTGGAGGATGACCTAGAGCAGGATCTTCTTTCCCAAATCGAAGAATATCGCAAGTTCAAGTTCTTGGGTGAGCACTTGGAAGCCAAGCACCAAGAACGGGCCCAGTATTATTCCAAAGCGCCGACAGAGTTGATTTACGAAGATGCGGAGCTTGTTCATGACAAGACGACCATTGACCTCTTTTTGGCTTTTTCAAATATCCTAGCCAAGAAAAAAGAGGAGTTTGCACAGAATCACACGACTATCTTACGGGATGAGTATAAGATTGAGGACATGATGGTCATCGTAAAAGAGTCCTTGACTGGACGAGATCAATTGCGCTTGCAGGATTTGTTCAAGGAAGCCCAGAATGTCCAAGAGGTCATTACCCTCTTTTTGGCAACTCTAGAGTTAATCAAAACCCAGGAGCTGATTCTTGTGCAAGAGGAAAGTTTCGGAGATATTTATCTCATGGAAAAGAAGGAAGAAAGTCAAGTGGCCCAAAGCTAGACTTGATAGAGAGGAAAGATGAGTACTTTAGCAAAAATAGAAGCGCTCTTGTTTGTAGCGGGTGAAGATGGGATTAGAGTCCGCCAGTTAGCTGAACTCCTCTCTCTGCCACCGACAGGCATCCAACAGAGTTTAGAAAAATTAGCTCAGAAGTATGAAAAGGACCCAAATTCCAGTTTGGCTCTGATTGAGACAGGGGGCGCTTATAGATTGGTGACCAAGCCTCAATTTGCAGCCATTTTGAAGGAATACTCTAAGGCACCTATCAACCAGAGTTTGTCTCGGGCTGCCCTTGAGACCTTGTCCATCATTGCCTACAAGCAGCCCATCACACGGATAGAAATTGATGCTATCCGTGGAGTCAACTCGAGTGGGGCTTTGGCAAAGTTGCAGGCTTTTGACCTAATCAAAGAAGATGGGAAAAAAGAAGTGTTGGGGCGTCCCAACCTCTATGTGACTACAGATTATTTCCTAGATTACATGGGGATAAATCATTTGGAAGAATTGCCAGTGATTGATGAGCTTGAGATTCAAGCCCAAGAAAGCCAATTGTTTGGTGAAAGGATAGAAGAAGATGAGAATCAATAAGTATATTGCCCACGCAGGTGTGGCCAGTAGGAGAAAAGCAGAAGAGCTGATCAAGCAAGGCTTGGTGACGGTTAATGGCCAAGTGGTGCGTGAACTAGCAACGACCATCAAGTCAGGCGACAAGGTTGAAGTTGAAGGTCAACCTATCTACAATGAAGAAAAGGTCTATTATCTGCTTAACAAACCACGCGGTGTCATTTCCAGTGTGACAGATGACAAGGGCCGCAAGACGGTTGTCGACCTCTTGCCCAACGTGAAAGAGCGCATCTACCCTGTAGGTCGTTTGGACTGGGATACATCAGGTGTTTTGATTTTGACCAATGATGGGGATTTTACGGATGAAATGATTCACCCTCGTAATGAGATTGACAAGGTTTATGTCGCGCGTGTTAAAGGTGTTGCCAATAAGGACAATCTCCGCCCCTTGACCCGTGGACTTGAGATTGATGGTAAGAAAACCAAGCCGGCTGTCTATGAGATTCTCAAAGTGGACCCAGTCAAAAACCGCTCTGTGGTGCAGTTGACTATCCATGAAGGGCGTAACCACCAGGTTAAAAAGATGTTTGAATCTGTCGGTCTCCAAGTAGATAAGTTGTCACGAACCCGTTTTGGACATCTAGACTTGACAGGACTCCGTCCAGGAGAATCCCGTCGTCTTAACAAAAAAGAAATCAGCCAACTACATACTATGGCTGTAACCAAGAAATAATGAAACGAATTTTGATAGCGCCTGTGCGCTTTTACCAACGGTTTATCTCACCAGCCTTTCCACCCTCTTGTCGCTTTGAGCCTACCTGCTCAAACTATATGATTCAGGCTATTGAAAAACATGGCTTCAAGGGTGTTTTGATGGGCTTGGCTCGGATTTTACGTTGCCATCCCTGGTCGAAAACAGGTAAGGACCCCGTCCCAGACCACTTTTCACTCAAACGGAATCAAGAAGAAAAATGAGGTTGGGCAAAAATATTTTAGTGAAATGATAAAAACGCATCCTATCAGGTTTGAGTGATTCTGATAGGATGCGTTTTATCATGTAAAGATGTTAGTTGATACTCAATGAAAATCAAAGAGCAAACTAGGAAACTAGCCGCAGGTTGCTCAAAGCACTGCTTTGAGGTTGTGGATAAGACTGACGAAGTCAGTTACCTATATCTACGGCAAGGCGACGTTGACGTGGTTTGAAGAGATTTTCGAAGAGTATGAGTTTGAAGTTGCTTATTTCAAGCCTTTTTGTGCGTCTTCAATCATGAGTTTTGTTGATTCAAGTCCGCCTCCGCTTAGATACCAGAGGTCTGGTGTTAGTTGGATGATCTTACCATTTTTAGCGGCAGGTGTTTCAGCGATAAGGGCATTTTCTAGGACGCCATCGTTGCTTGAGTTGTCACCACCGATGGCAAGGGTACGGTTAATAACAAAGAGGATATCAGGATTGATTTCTTTGACACTTTCAAAGCTGACTTCTTGTCCGTGGCGAGAATCTTCAAATTGAGTATCAGTTGGCTTGAATTTCAAGGTTTGATACAAGAAAGAAAAACGAGATTGGGCACCAAAGGCAGCCATTTTTCCTTCATTGAGGAGAATGGCAAGGGCTTTTTTGTCAGAACTTTCGTTTTTAGTAGCGACTTCTTGGATGCTCTTGTCTAGCTTGACCAACTCTTCCTTGGCTTTCTGTGTACCATTTTCTCCGAAGGCACCTGCTAAGGATTCAATATTAGTTTTAGTTGAAGTCCAGTAGTCGTCCTTACTTGCTTGGAAGAGAACAGTCGGAGCGATTTCCTTGAATTTATCTACGAATTTTTGTGTACGTAGGGAAGCAATAATCAAATCAGGCTCAAGGGCAGCGATGGCTTCTAAATCAGGTTCTTTCATAGAACCAACATTTTTAACTTTTCCAGCTAGGTCTTTGAGATAGGTTGGTACTGTTTTTGTAGGCATTCCAACGATATTTTTTTCAAATCCTAGAGCACGAATAGTATCCGCAGCACCAAGGTCAAAGGTAACAATTTTTTCAGGAACTTTTGAAAGTTTGACTTCGTCTAGTGAACTTTTAATGATTATCTCTGTTGGAGCAGAGTTGCTTGTTTCCGACTGACTAGTGCTTGAGTTTGTATTTGTACTGCATGCACCAAGTAGAAGCAAAAAGCTGGCCACTAGGGCAGTGAGGTAAAGTTTAAGGGATGTTTTCATGATTTCTCCTTTTTAAAATGTGATAACGATTTAGGGAGTCTCTTTGTCTTATTGACTAAGAGACTGAAGGTTCTCTAACTTGAACTTCTATGTTACTAGCTATAGATACAGATCTTTTTGCCATTGATATCAGCTAGCGTGATGGGAATTTCATAAAGTTGACTGAGCAGGTCAGCCTGCATGATTTGATCTGTTCTTCCCTTGCTAAAGACTTGACCGTCTTTGAAGGCGACAATTTCATCTGCATACTGACTAGCCATGTTGATATCGTGGAGGACGATGATAATGGTCTTCCCTAGTTCCTCCACCAGTCGCCGAAGAATCTGCATCATGCTGACACTTTGCTTGATATCGAGATTGTTGAGCGGTTCGTCCAGCAAGATAAAGTCTGTATCCTGGGCCAGTACCATGGCGATAAAGACACGTTGGAGCTGTCCACCAGACAGACTATCGATGTAACGGTCTTTTAAGTTGGTCAGTTCCAGATAGTCCAGAGTTTCTCGGATTTTTTCCCAGTCATCTGCTCTCAGTTTACCACGACTGTAGGGAAAACGTCCAAAACTGACCAGTTCTTCAACGGTTAATTTGGCTTGGTAATTGATTTTCTGCTTTAGGATAGTAAGTTCTTTGGCTAGTTCTTGGGAATTCCAGCTTTCGATTTCACGACCTTTGATACTGAGAATCCCCTGATCTTTCTTGGTCAGTCTGCTCATGATGGAGAGGAGAGTCGATTTTCCAGCACCATTTGGACCAATAAAGGCTGTCAGTTTCTGAGGACTGACTTCAAGGGTAATGCCTTGCAAAATATCCTGTTTTTGAATGGATTTGTCAATGTTTTCCAGTTTCACCGACGTGCCCTCCTGTAAAGTAAGATAAAGAATAAGAAGCCCCCCACACTCTCAATGATCATGCTGATGCGAATTTCTAGTGCAAAGACTCGTTCGATGAGAGCTTGCCCCAAGGTCAAACTAATAAATCCAATCAGAATTGCTACGATAAAGAGCAACTTGTGCCGATAATCTTTGACGATTAGGTAGGTGAGGTTGGCCAGCATAAAGCCGAAGAAGGCCATAGGCCCTACCAAGGCAGTGGCCGTTGAGGTCAAAAGCACGATTCCCCAGAGGAACTCTCTCTGTTCTTTTTCAACATCGAGTCCCAGTATCTGAGCCGTTTCTCTTTGCAGGTGCAAGACATCCAGAATGACTGCTTTCCGAAAGAAAAAGATAGTCAAGACGAGGATGATCAAAGAACCGATGGCTAGGATGGAAGTGTTGAGATGTTGAAAGGAAGCAAAGAGACTGTTCTGCAGTTTATCGTATTCATTTGGATTCATCAGGACCTGAAGGAAGGTACTGATATTTCGAAAGAGACTTCCGAGTGCTAGACAAATCAGCAGGATGAAGACCAGGTCTTGCTTCATCAGTGTCTTCAAGTAGCCTTGTAAGGCGAGAAAGAAGAGGGATTGAAGCAGAAGTAAAACTAGGAATTCTAAGATAGGGGACTTGCCAAGTTGAAGAAACTTGCTTTCAAAAACCAGCAGTAGGGTTTGTAGTAGGACATAGAAGGATTCGATTCCCAAGATACTAGGTGTCAGGAAGCGATTTTCCGTCAGGGTTTGAAAACTAATGGTTGAAATCCCAGTCGCGATGGCCACCAAGAGATAAACGACGATTTTTTGGGAACGCAACTTCCAAGCAAAGGCAGACAGATGGGTGATGGGCCAAAAGTAGAGGAGACAAGCTCCGATGGCCAGAATAATGAGAAGGCTGAAGAGCTTGGTATGTTTGCTTTTAGACTGCATCTTTTCGTCCCCCTCTCCAAAGAAGTAGGATAAAAACGAGGCTACCAATGATTCCTAGTAGAAGACTGACAGACAGCTCATAGGGCCGAATCAAGACTCGAGAGAGGATGTCGCAGGCCAGAACTAGATTGGCACCGACCAGTACGACCATGAGTTTGGTCTGGTTTAGATTATCTCCGTAGCGCTTGCGAACTAGATTGGGAACGATGACCCCGAGAAATGGCAAGCCACCCACGGTAATCATGGTGACACTTGTCGTTAGCGCAACTAGAAAAAGGGCCAGCTTTTCAAGCAGGGAGTAGGAAATCCCCAGACTCTCACTGGTTTCCTTGCCCAGATTCATGATGGTAAAGGTTTGGGACAATTTCCAAACGGCAATCAGGATAATGAGGCCTAAGAAGAGCCACTCATACTGATGAGTCTGAATCATGGAGAAGGAACCTTGGGTCCAAGCAGTCATACTCTGAACCAGATTGAACCGATAGGCGATAACTTCTGTCACAGAGCCGATAATTCCACTATAAATAATCCCAATCAGAGGCAACATCCACCTTTCCTTTACAGTAAAAATGGTCATAAAGGCTAGAAAGAAGAGGGTGAATATGATGGATGAAACAAAAGCAAAGACCATCTTTTGGGTCAGACTAGCCGATGGAAAGACAAAGAGGCTCAATACCATTCCTAGTTTGGCGGCTTCAGTAGTTCCAACTGTACTCGGAGCAGCAAACTGATTTTGGGTAATAGTCTGCATGAGAAGTCCTGCCATACTCATACTAGAGGCCGTTAGGAGAATACTAATCGTCCTTGGAAGACGAGACTCTTGAAATAGAAGCCAAGTCTGCTGATCAAAAGCAAAGAGTTTTCCCCATGAAAAATCACTGGTTCCAATGCTAATAGAGAGAAAGACTAGGAGTAGAAGTAAGGCAATTAAATAATGAGAAAGTTTCATACCCAGTCCTTTCATGTAGATTTGGTATCGAAAGATACCTGCAGATATAAATGTAACACGATTTTTTTAATCTGTCAATAAATTTTCTGACAATTTAACAAATAAAGCAAGGAGAGAGTACCAGGACTTTCTCCTCTGTTATCTTATTCCAAAATATTTTTACCCTCTTTAACTCGCCAACGATAGTCTGATAAAATAATATCTTCGAGGGAGTAGCTAGCCTGCCAGTTAAGAAATTGTTTAGCTTTTGATGCATCTGCTAGGACGCTAGCTGGGTCACCAGCACGACGAGCAACAATCTCGTGTGGGATTTTTTGATCCAGCAATTTTTCAGCAGTTTTAAAGATTTCTTTGACAGTATAGCCTTTCTCAGTTCCTAAGTTAAAGATTTGAGAAGAACTGTCTTCTTGGAAGAGGTAATTCATCCCTTTAACATGTGCTTGTGCAAGGTCCAAGACATGAATGTAATCCCGAATACATGAACCGTCACGTGTATCGTAGTCATCTCCAAATATTTTTAGACTCTCATTTTGTCCCAATGCGGTCTTGTTGATGTTGGGAATGATGTGAGTTGGATTTTTCACACGCAGACCGTTTGAAGCATCCATTTCAGCCCCAGCTACATTAAAGTAACGGAAAATGACATATTTCCAGTCGTAGCGATTGGCCATCCAGTAAATCATTCGTTCACCCATCAGTTTTGTCTCTGCATAAGGGTTGACAGGGTCGAGCAAGGTATCTTCAGTTGCTGGCTTGTCAATACAGTTATTGCCATAGAGAGATGCAGTTGAAGAGAACATGATTTTTTGGATGCCAACTTCAGATAAGACTTTGAGAACTTGGTTCATACCAGCGACATTGGCAGTGAAGTATTTGCTTGGATTTTCAATACTTTCGCTCACAACAATTTCACCTGCACAATGAAGAACAGCATCAATCTTATTTTCTTCCAAGTAAGTTTTTAAGGCACTAGCATCATAAACATCCAGTTGTTTAAAGCTAGCACGACTATCCACAGCCGAACGATTTCCTGTAGAGAGATTATCTAGGACATGCACCTGATAGCCTGCATTTAAAAGAGCTTTAACGGTATGGGAGCCAATATAGCCAGCTCCACCTGTAACAAGAATTGTTTTTGTCATGATTTTTTCCTTTTCTAGTTTTGTACTATTTTAAAGAAAGAGGAGGTGAAAGTCAACTATTTTCTGCGAATTTTGTGAAAAACTGAACGAATATATCATTAGATTGTTTTTTTGTTTGGGAATTAATGATTTGGTTAATCTTGGAGAGTTTCTTAGATTTTATCTCACATGAAAGAGAATACAATCTTTTTCTAAGATACAGCAAGAATACGATACTAATTTAGAAATCCACCTTCCCGCTATCCTTCTCCTATAAAAAGTGGTAAAATGGATGAAAGAAAGAAGGAACTGAAATGACAACATTATTTTCAAAAATCAAAGAAGTAACAGAACTTGCTGCGATATCAGGCCATGAAGCGCCTGTCCGTGCCTATCTTCGTGAAAAGTTGACACCGCATGTGGATGAAGTGGTGACAGATGGCTTGGGTGGTATTTTCGGGATCAAGCATTCAGAAGCTGCGGATGCGCCGCGCGTCTTGGTCGCTTCTCACATGGATGAAGTTGGTTTTATGGTCAGCGAGATCAAGCCAGACGGTACCTTCCGTGTCGTAGAAATCGGTGGTTGGAATCCTATGGTAGTCAGCAGCCAACGTTTTAAACTCTTGACTCGTGATGGTCGTGAAATCCCAGTGATTTCAGGTTCTGTTCCTCCACATTTGACTCGTGGAAAGGGTGGACCAACCATGCCAGCCATTGCCGATATCGTTTTTGATGGTGGTTTTGTGGACAAGGCTGAGGCAGAAAGTTTTGGCATCCGTCCTGGTGACACCATTGTCCCTGATAGCTCTGCTATCTTGACAGCCAATGAAAAAAATATCATCTCAAAAGCTTGGGATAACCGCTACGGTGTTCTTATGGTAAGTGAGCTGGCAGAAGCTTTATCAGGTCAAAAACTCGGAAATGAACTCTATCTTGGCTCTAACGTCCAAGAAGAAGTTGGGCTTCGTGGTGCCCATACATCTACAACCAAGTTTGACCCAGAAGTTTTCCTCGCAGTTGATTGCTCACCAGCAGGTGATGTCTACGGTGGTCAAGGCAAGATTGGAGATGGAACCTTGATTCGTTTCTACGATCCAGGTCACTTGCTTCTCCCAGGTATGAAGGATTTCCTTTTGACAACGGCTGAAGAAGCTGGTATCAAGTACCAATACTACTGTGGTAAAGGCGGAACAGACGCTGGCGCAGCTCATCTGAAAAATGGTGGTGTCCCATCTACAACTATCGGTGTTTGCGCTCGTTATATCCATTCTCATCAAACCCTCTACGCTATGGATGACTTCCTAGAAGCTCAAGCTTTCTTACAAGCTTTGGTGAAGAAATTGGATCGTTCAACGGTTGATTTGATTAAAAATTATTAAACTTAAGGAGGTGGTAGGGATGGTAGAATCAAACCTAGAAAGCCTTGTAAAAGATCTTTACAATCATGCTCGACATGATTTGAGTGAAGATTTAGTTGCTGCTCTCCTAGAGACTGCTAAAAAACTGCCTACTACAAATGAGCAATTGCTGGCAGTTCGTCTCTCAGGTCTGGTCAATCGTGAATTGCTCCTAAAACCCAAACATCCAGTACCTGAGTTGCTCAACTTGGCTCGTTTTATCAAAAGAGAAGAAGCCAAGTACAGAGGAACTGCAGCTTCTGCGCTCATGTATGGAGAGCTCTTTAAAATGCTTTGATTCCATTGTGAATCAAAGCATTTTTTTATATGGCAGAAAAGCTATTCTTGATGAGGAGAAGAAAAAAGCCATCCCATTTAGGATAGCTTCTTGGTACTTATACTCAATGAAAATCAAAGAGCAAACTAGGAAACTAGCCGCAGGCTGTACTTGAGTACGGCAAGGCGACGTTGACGTGGTTTGAAGAGATTTTCGAAGAGTATTAGATTTGTTCAGCAATGACCTTTTCAGCCAGATTCATAGCGTGGTCTGATACACGAGTGTAGTGGGAAATGATGTCAATAAAGTTGACCCCAGCTTGTGTTGAACACTCACCCTTGTTGAGACGTTTGATATGGGTCTTTCTGAGAACACGTTCTATATTGTTGATTTCTTTATGGCGTTCAATCAGACTTTGAGCTTTTTCGATATCATTGTTTTCCACGCTATCAAGGGCATCCTTGATAAAGCCAGTAGTTTTTTGATAGATATCAGTCAATTCCTGCAAAGCAGCTTCAGAGAACTCAACATTTTTACGTTGAAGGTAGTCAGTTAGATTGATTAGCGCTTCTGCGTGGTCCCCAATCCGTTCCAAATCGCGGGATGAATCAAGGATATTGGTGAGCACTTCACTTTCTTTCTGGCTAAGGGCTTCACTTGAAAGAGTAATCAGGTAACGAGTCAATTTTTCATCAATGGTATTGATGGCTTCTTCTGTCTTGTGGCCTTTTTCAGCAACCTTTTCATTAAGGTCAATGATGTAGTTGTATGAAAGGTCAAAGGCTTTAGAAGCATAATTTCCCAAGTGAAGGAGTTCTTTTTTAGCATTTCCAAGAGCGATTGATGGAGCTTGTTTAATCAAATGCTCATCAAGATAAAGTGGCTCGTACTTCACAACTTCATCTTCACCAGGGATGAGCTTGATTACAAAGAAAGCCAAGGCTCCGATGAATGGAAATTGTACGATGGTGTTACTTACGTTAAAGGCACCGTGAGAGAAGGCAATAGTCATCTCAGGTGAGAGGTGAAGGAGTGCTTGGGAATACTCAATCATAGCAGTGAAGGGGCCTAAGAAGATTAAGCAAAGAATAGTTCCTAAAACGTTAAAGGTAACGTGGGTTGCAGCAACGCGTTTCGCAGAGACATTGGCTCCAGCTGCCGCGATGATAACGGTTAAAGTTGTTCCGATATTATCCCCGAATAGAACTGGTAGAGAACCATTAAGGTCAAGGAAGCCACCTGCATAGAGCCCTTGCAAAATCCCTATTGTCGCAGAAGAGGCTTGGATGAGAACGGTAATCACTGCTCCAGCAAAAACTCCTAAAATAGGGTTTTGTCCCAAGGTTATCATATATTCCTTGAATTGCGGTAAATCTTTAAGAGGACTCATACCAGCACTGATGAGGTTTAGAGCGTAGAAGATTCCCCCTACACCAAATAGGATGCGCCCGATATTGTTTGCTGTTCTGTTTTTTGTAAAGAAGAGGAACATGGTTCCAAGGAAAATCAGGGGTAAAGCATACTCGCCAAGCTTGAAACCGATGATAAAGGAAGTAACAGTGGTTCCGATGTTGGCTCCCATGATAATTCCGATAGCTTGTCTAAGAGTGAGAAGACTAGCGCTGACCAGTCCAACCGTGATAACTGTAACCCCTGTACTTGACTGAATTAGGGCAGTTACGACAATCCCGACTAGAACACCTAAAAAGGGATTGCTGGTGTACTTGTCAATGTAAAAACGAAGGCGATCTCCAGCAGCTTGTTGCAAACCGTCTCCCATGGTCTTGATACTATATAAGAATAGTCCCAGACCACCTAAAAAGTGAAATAAAATTTCCTGCCAATTAATGGACATTTCTTTTTCCTCCGAAAAATAATAACGGAATTTCTCCTATTCTATTTTAAAGGATAAAAGTAAATCTAACAAGTGTTTAGATGAAATTTTAGAAAGAAAATTCGTTAGGAAAATAAAAAATAATACACTCTGACATGACATGAAGATTAAATATCGAAAAATCTTGTGAAATCTTTCCTTATATTTCCAAAGTGTGATATAATAGTTTCGAATAAAATAAATAAAGGGGTTTTTGTAACATGGCAAAACTTACTGTTAAAGACGTTGACTTGAAAGGTAAAAAAGTCCTCGTTCGTGTTGACTTCAACGTACCATTGAAAGATGGCGTAATCACTAACGACAACCGTATCACAGCAGCTCTTCCAACTATTAAGTACATCATCGAACAAGGTGGACGTGCAATTCTTTTCTCTCACCTTGGACGTGTGAAAGAAGAAGCTGATAAAGCTGGTAAATCACTTGCTCCTGTAGCAGCTGACTTGGCAGCAAAACTTGGTCAAGATGTTGTGTTCCCAGGTGTAACTCGTGGTGCTGAATTGGAAGCAGCTATCAACGCTCTTGAAGATGGACAAGTTCTTTTGGTTGAAAACACTCGTTACGAAGATGTTGACGGCAAGAAAGAATCTAAAAACGATCCTGAACTTGGTAAATACTGGGCATCACTTGGAGATGGTATCTTCGTAAACGATGCATTCGGTACAGCTCACCGTGCACACGCATCTAACGTTGGTATCTCAGCAAACGTTGAAAAAGCAGTTGCTGGTTTCCTTCTTGAAAACGAAATTGCCTACATCCAAGAAGCAGTTGAAACTCCAGAACGTCCATTCGTAGCGATCCTTGGTGGTTCAAAAGTTTCAGACAAGATCGGTGTTATCGAAAACTTGCTTGAAAAAGCTGATAAAGTCCTTATCGGTGGTGGTATGACTTACACATTCTACAAAGCACAAGGTATCGAAATCGGTAACTCACTTGTAGAAGAAGACAAATTGGATGTTGCGAAAGCTCTTCTTGAAAAAGCAAACGGTAAATTGATCTTGCCAGTTGACTCAAAAGAAGCTAACGCATTTGCTGGTTACACTGAAGTGCGTGACACTGAAGGTGAAGCAGTTTCTGAAGGTTTCCTTGGTCTTGACATCGGTCCAAAATCTATCGCTAAATTTGACGAAGCTTTGACTGGTGCGAAAACAGTTGTATGGAACGGACCTATGGGTGTATTTGAAAACCCAGACTTCCAAGCTGGTACAATTGGTGTGATGGACGCTATCGTGAAACAACCAGGCGTTAAATCAATCATCGGTGGTGGTGACTCAGCTGCCGCAGCAATCAACCTTGGCCGTGCAGACAAGTTCTCATGGATCTCTACTGGTGGTGGAGCATCAATGGAACTTCTCGAAGGTAAAGTTCTTCCAGGACTTGCAGCCTTGACAGAAAAATAAGATTTCATAAATGAATCAAAGAAGAGAGGGATGAAAGTTCCTCTTTTCTTTTGCTTAAAATAAAAACGCTTCCTCTCA